>JBDTTC010000351.1:0-5924 GCA_039930825.1 Arenimonas sp. | reverse complement strand
TGATCGCCGGCGCCACGACGCTCGGCGAGACCCACCCGCTGTTCGATAGCATCAAGGTGATTGCGGTCTAAATAAAGAACTTGGGTGAAGGCACGTTCGGCGGCTTCAGGGTTCCCCGCCGCCGATTCCACTAGACCTAGAAGGAAAAGCGTTTCGACGTCGTCTGGCTGTCGGGTCAGGCGTGCAAGGCAAGCAGCCCTTGCTTGATCAACGTGGCCGGCATCAGCCAGCTGGCGAACCTGTGAGATATCGTCATGTGCTAATACAGGAATGGCCGACGGAATGACTTCGGCCGGACGATTCAAGACTGGCACTGGTACCACGCGGGCTATGGCTCGCGGTGCTGTAGCAGGCGGCGCAGGCGCGGCAGTCACCGCGCGGGGAGCACCGTACACAAAGCTCAGCGGGCAGCCACCTTCGTAGGGCCGCAGTGCGTCAGACAGGGAGCTAAGCACTTCCGCCTGACCGGCCAGCACGAGTGCCGGCATGCTTGCGGCGGAAAGTAGAGTCTGCAACAACTGGATTCGTGCTTCCGGCCTAAGGTAGATAAGCAGGTTCCGACAAAACAGCACATCGAAGCTCTGCTCACCACGGAGTAAATTCAGGTCGAGCGCGTTACCTACGCGCATCCGCACGCAGCGGCGCAGCACGGGATCGGCTTGGAGGCTGCCATCGTCCGCTTCGTGCAACCAAGGACTGGGGATCGGCTGGCCACGCAGCGCGCTTCGCCGGAACACACCAGCGCTGGCCCGGCGAATCGCGGCTTGCGAGACGTCAATGCCGAGCACGTCGATGTCTGTCGGTGCGAATCCTGCCTCCAGCAACGTGATGGCGGCCGAGTAGGCTTCTTCGCCGGTGGATGAGGGCAAGCTGAGGACGCGAAGCGGTCTTTGCGTTGACTGCTCTCTGGCGAAGCGAACAAGGTCTTCGAACTGTTCGGGGGCGCGGAAAAACCACGTTTCAGGCACTACAAAGCACTCGGAGAACTCACTGAACGCCTTGTCGTCTATTAGTACTCGGCGATACAGCGCGTCATCGTCGGTGACCGTTAGAGACCGGCGAGCATCGGCGAAAGCGTCGTCAATAACGCGTTCACCCAAGGTGCCGGGGTCTAGCCCCAAGCGCGTCTGAAGCAATTCGATCAGGGCCTCGCGGCTCATGCCGTCGCGACCTCTTGATAAAGGGCTGCCAGTTCAACTGGCAGCAACTGCATGGGGTCGACCAATTGCGGCATGCCGGCACTGTTGGCGAGGTGCTCACCCAGCCAGGGCGCACCGGATACGGGCAGGCCAGGGAGTGTGTCTCCCAGTGTGACTAGGTCTAATACGCTTTCCGCCAACAGGCCAACCAAACGCTGGCTGTCTCCCTGCGGCAGCGAAAGCACGATTAACCGTGTCGAGCGTAGCGGGCGCGAATCGCGGCCCAGTGCCAACCGGCAAAGATCCACCACCGGCACCAATGAGCCACGAAAAGGTAGTAAGCCGATAACTCCTTCGGGCGCCATGGCGATTGGACGCAGGGCGCGCCGCGGCAACAACTCAACTACCCGCGAGGCGGGTAGGGCAAGCGCGTGGTCGCCGACCTGGAATGCGATAGCCAACATCTATGCGGGCGCGGCTCAGTTGCCGACGTTGAACTGTGCGATTTCCTGCTTCAGCACCGACACCGCGTCACGCAGGCTTTCGGTGGCGCTGTTGAACTCGCGCAGGGACACCGAGGTCTG
This sequence comes from Arenimonas sp., assembly GCA_039930825.1. GTDB lineage: Bacteria > Pseudomonadota > Gammaproteobacteria > Xanthomonadales > Xanthomonadaceae > Arenimonas. The sequence continues at coordinate 4,201 of JBDTTC010000351.1, read as the reverse complement.
GCGGGCGCCATCGATCAACTGGCCCATGGCGTCACCAATCTGGCGTGCACCTTGGCCTTGGCTACGCATGCCGTGATTGACGGCATCGAAGCGCTCGGAGAGCGTTTTAACCTGGCTGATGATCTGGCCAAATTGGCCGCCCACCCGCACAACGTTACCCACGCCACTTCGAACTTCTTCATCGAAGCGGTCTATCTCCATTACGCCGGCCGACACTGCCGTCTGCATCTGTTTCACCATTTGCTCGATGTCGAGCGTGGCCACGGCGGTCTGGTCAGCCAAGCGGCGGATTTCACGCGCCAGCACCAGAAAGCCTAAGCCATGCTCACCGGCCTTTTCGGCTTCGATGGCGGCATTGATGGACAGCAGGTTGGTTTGGTCGGCGACCTTGGAAATGGTGGTGACCACGCCCGTGATTTCAGCGGCCTCAGCGCGGATTGCCGCCAGACGAGCAGCCATTGTGTTGGCGGCCTGCGCCAAGCGGTCCATCGTGGTATCTAGATTACGCAGTCCGGCCTGGCCGTCTTCGGCTAGGTCAGCGGTTTGGCTAGCAACCGCGTTCACGCCTTCCATGGTGGATAACAGCTCAGTGCTGGTGGCGTTGATTTGCTTCACCGCTGCGGCAATTTGGTTGGTCGAAGCACCGAAGCTCTGCACCGTCGCTTCCTGTTGACGGCTGGTGGCGGCGAATTCAGTCGCTGTGCTCATCAACTCGATTGACGCCTGCTTGGCACGCGTGACTAACGCCCGAAGGCTTTGGGTCATGCCGTGGATGGCCTTGAGCAGGCGGCCCGCTTCATCGGTGTCGTTGCCCGGAGGCACCTCGGTGGCCAAGTCGCCGGAAGCAACGCGGCGTGCTACGTCGGCCGCGATCTGGATTCGGGATGACAATTGGCGCGCTGAACGATTGGCGAATACGGCCATGAAGCCCACCACCAGCAAGATGGCAACGCCCAAAATAAGCAGTGTGCGGGTTTGCGTCTGGATTATCTGGTCGGCATTGCGTTCAAATTCGATATTGTTCTTGGTGGCGATTTCCACCACGCGATCAATGGCGCGGCGATGGGTGTCATAGCTGCGGCCCATGGCAGGCAGCAGGCTGCGAGCCCGATCACGATCGCCGGCACGCAGGGCCGGTACGAACTGTTCGTCGCGGACTCGGAAGAACTCGATGGCAGAGCGGTTGGCTTGCACCGACATCAAATCGCCCAGCTCGTCCTTGTCAAGATTGCGCTTCCAGAATTCCTGGCGGGATTCAAAATCCAATCGCAGCTGGTCGCCTCGTTCAATCAACTGCGAAGCACGTGCGGGATCGGTCTCGTCGGCGAGTTGCAGGGTAATAAGGTATGACTCGATGATGTAGGCCGGTGGCGGCAGCACATCCGCAATCAGATCTTTGCCCAGCACGATCTTGGTGTAGATGGGTCCCTTGACCCGCACCTCCTCCAGCGTACGCCAGGTGGTAAACCCAAAGACCAAGAACAAACCAGCGAACACCGCCACCAGCAAGGTCAGCCTGCCGGCCAGTTGGGACTCACGCATCGTTAGGCTTCCTATGAAAAGTGGGATAATTCAAGAAGGATAGTAATTCCAATATCCCTTCGATAAGCAGCCTACACCGCCAAAAAAATAAGGACAACCAAGGACTTCACCAGATCATCATATCCAACAAGTTGAGTAAGCATGTGCGGTTTGCTTTGGCTATTGCGTGCAGGTTGGCCAGTTGCTTGGTGCGATGTTTGACAGTCATGCCGTCGAGGCGACATTTAAGCAATTCACACGGCATCGAGTGACTGCTTTTGGTCGCTGTGTCTTTTGTTGCATCACCCTCGCCCTCGCCCTCGCCCTCGGGGATACCTGGCTGCCATGACAGATGTCTCGTACTTTCAGTTTGACCAGATCGCAGGCTCGAAGCTTGGAGTCGATGGCAAGATTGAATAAAGCCAAATCTCTTGTGGTTTAGGCTAATTCCAATCTGACTCGAATGGCCCAAATATCACGTTGTTTTAGTGGCGCCTTTTGACCGATCAGTTTTCCTTTATTCCATGGTTCGCGGGTTGCGTGTAATTTGTTCCTGGCAGCGCTCCAGCCGGGAGATTGATCGTGCGCTGGTCTGTTTGATTAATTGATTAATGAATTAGGAAAGTCTGTCACTTTCCGACCCGAAGCGGACATTCAGGAAGCCGAGCTGAAAAGTGAGTGTCCTTAGTTTTCTACTATTTGATAGAGCCTTGCATCACTACAGTAGGATCATCAACGCACCAATTGCATCCACTAATTTGGCTCCCAGCCGCAATTTCGTCGCCAGATCTTGGGCGTCATCATAGGCTGCCTTAATCTTTTTTGTAGCGAGAACGGCTGCCTTGTAAGCATCTTCCACATCTTGCCCGGTGGCCGTCAATGCCGACACTCCGGCTTCGTAGTAAGCCATTTCCAAGGCATCTAGGTTGGCGAGTATTTTTTTTACTTGCGCACTCGTTGTGGCTTCTCGAAGGTCTGCTTCATGGCCGGCATATGCCACTCTATATGCCTGTTGCACGATGAATAAGCGTTCTTGTGGTGTTGAAGTCGTTGTCATACCAAGTTCCTTTATTAATTTTATTTAGCTGCTTCAATCGCCGCATTCAGTTCGGTCAAAAACCTGATGACATCGGAAATATCCACCGGTTGTTCGACCTCAAAGTTTTTGTGCGATTTTATTAAGGCATTCAGGGCCCCGATTGATGCGTCGTAGCGTGTTGCAAGCAATCGTGCTTCGGTCTTGCTGTTTTCAATCATCGCCGCTTCGATGGCAGTGCGCGCAGCAGGAGATTTTGCAATCAGCGCATCGGCGTCTTTGACCAGGGTGCCACCAATATTCGTCGCCATCGGCCGAATCAACTCGCTGCCTGAAATCAGCCCGCCCTGCAGGAGGGCTGCTTGTGCTTTTTGACGTTGAACCGTAATGGTCTCGCTAAAGCTCTTGAATACAAACGCTTCAATTTTCAAGGTGTCATGAAGGCGTTGCGTGACTGCCTGTATTTCCTGACTCGCTACCAACAACCGCTTCTTTTGCTTTTGCTCTGCCCATAACCCGGCTCCGAACTTTAGAGCCGAGGAAAGCGGCTTGGAAATCAAATCGCCCCCAGGCACGGCTCCGCGCAATTCGGAAATTTTTGAGGAATAGGCGTTGACGCTGGTAACAGCATCACTAACAGCCCCGGAAAGATCGGCTTTTGCGTCATAACTGGCTTCGGTATTCAATGCTTCATAAGCCGCATGCAGACCATCAAGCGCCTTGGCACGCAGCTCAATGGCTTCCATTAACGCCAGGCGTTTTTGTTTGACCTCATCACTTTCAATTTGGGTCTCGCACGGCTTTAAAGCGGTGGGGTTCTGACAAGCATTCCAGGTAGAAGTGTAGGCTTTAAGAATGTCGACTTTGGACAATTTTACATTGAGGTCCCGAACATCGGTGCTAAACGCATCCGTTGTTTTCATTCCTGCGTCAGCTAGCTTGCTCGCGGGGCCACGAGGCGCAGTCGCACATGCGCTCAGTAACGATGAAAAAACGATTACAAGTAAAGCCACGCGCATGTTCTTTCTCCTGGTTGGTCTAGCCAAATTTTTCTTGTGGATCACATTACGGTTCTGCGAGCTCAATCCCTTCTCTCTAGTTGGTGAGGATCGGGTAAGCAAAATTCTCAGAGTGGATGTTTTTAGAAGTTGTGAGCCGTTTACTTAATTTTTGATTAAATGAATCTGCTTTCTTTAGCAAAAGACCTCCCCGTCCTAATCACAGTCAAATTTCTATCCCGGTCCGTGCTCAATAGCCACCAAAGTTGCTTTGCTCTTAGGTTTGGTCTGTCGCAAAAAAAAGTGTATGCCGACCATTTTTTTACACACAACAATTCCCCTGCTAAGGCTTGTTATTTTTATTTGAAACGAGCTTTCCATGTGTATGTGTGCAAAACAACGTAAATATTTCACATGCTAAAAAAATAGCACCGCAGGGCGAAATGCGCGCCGTCATTGCGTCGAACACACACGTTAGGGTGCGCATGCCGCACACCGAATTACGCCCTAATGTATAGGTGCGCGACAGGCACACCCTATGGTCTTTAATCTTACGATTACCTAACGGCCATCGTTGCTAATGGTGTTTGCTTTGAAAACGGCTTTCAATTGGCGCGTTTGCAAAACAACATAAATATTTCAAATG
>JBDTTC010000350.1:0-4096 GCA_039930825.1 Arenimonas sp. | reverse complement strand
TGGATAACCGGTTTTCTCGGCGACGACTTGTAGCATGAGTGCGTTGATATCGATGGCTGGCGTTGATGTTGATATTTTCGCAGCTGAGATTTGTAGCTTTTCGATTTGTTGTTGGCTTTGCAGATAAGCAACAATCTCGCCCAGCGTATGCAAAGCACTCATTGCATTGCGATCAAGTTTAGGTAACCCGGGTGCACGTTCATCGACTGCCGCGAGAATTTCCACACGCTTGATGGAATCAATACCTAGATCGCCTTCCAAATCCATATCAAGCTTGAGCATATCGACTGGATAACCGGTTTTCTCGGCGACGACTTGTAGCATGAGTGCGTTGATATCGATGCCGGGTGCTGCAACAGCAATTACATTTTCTGCAAGTTGCGGCTTTCCAATTTGCTGTTGGCTTTGCAAATAATCGACAATCTCGCCCAGCGTGTGCAAGGCACTCATCGCATTGCGATCAAGCTTCGGCAAACCCGGTGCACGTTCATCGACGGCAGCAAGAATTTCTACACGCTTGATCGAATCAATGCCTAGGTCTCCTTCAAGATCCATATCGAGTTTAAGCATATCGACCGGATAACCGGTTTTCTCTGCGACCACTTCCAGCATGAGCGCGTTGATATCAATCGCAGGAATCGACACAGGTGCTGCCTGTTGAACTATTGCAGGAGTGTCTGCAACGGTAGTAACCGCAATTGGTGCAACGCTGACAGTTGGTATTTGCAAGGCAGGCGCTGGTGTGAACGCAGCTGGTGCTGAAAATGCCGTCGGCGGCATCGAAGCCGCTTGGCCGCCTGAGAGCGATGCCAAACCGGTCAGTGCTGCTTCGCTCAATTGTAAGAAGCTGGAATGGCTATCAAACATTGCACGTTGAAATGCCAAATGCGTTTCAGTGAGTTGTTGCTGACTTTGCTGGAAAGCCTGCAACCAGGCATCACCAATCGGAGCAATTGCTGAAGTGCTGGCGACTGTTGTTGTTTGAGGTTGCGTTGGTATAACAGAAATAGTTTTCACGGAAGACTCGGATGCTGTTATCGACACCGCAGGACGCGGCGGATTGGGTTTGGGTAATGCGGCAGTACCGCCCGTTGGCGGATACGGTTTGCCGACATTACTGCCATTGATCGGAAGTGTTGCTCGGCCTTGCTCGGCGACTGGAACTGCTTCAAGTTCCTGATCAAACAGTCGATCCAATTGCAAACTGACGCCCGCAGCTGCCAGGCGTGACAGCGCCATTAGCAAGGACTCGATCGCATCTTTGCCTTTGCGATCGGTGCTAATGGCAAGGTGTGTACGTCCGGCAAGAATGGCGCCAGTCAATCCGCTTAGAACCGAGCCAGGGCCGACTTCCAAAAAGTTTCGCGCACCATCGGCGTACATCTTCTCGATCATTTCGACGAAGCGAACCGGTTGCGCGATTTGCTCCGCCAGGGTTTCGCGAATGTTTTTTGCCTCCACGCCATAAGGTGCGGCGTGTGTATTGGAATAGACCGGCATTGTCGGCGTGGCAAAACGAATATCCGAGAGAAATTCTGCGAATGGCGGGCATGAGTTGGCGACGACATTGGAATGAAATGCATTCGCCACCGGCAAACGACGGAAGGCAATGCCCTGCGCTATCAGCTGTTGTTCAAAAGCATTGATCGCGGTGGTTTCGCCTGATACCACAACTTGTTTTGGGGCATTGTGGTTGGCAACCACAACACGTGCATTGCAGTTTTCGATCAGTTCGCGAACTTGTTCAATGGGTAGCGACAATGCTGTCATTGCACCCGGAATAAGGGCCGCATCGCGCATCAATTCACCACGACGGCGTGCCACTTTTAGCATGTCGGTTTCCGTCAACACGCTGGCGGCATGTAAGGCCACTACTTCACCAAAACTGTGGCCGCCGACCATGTCGGCTTTCACACCGCAATGCTCAAGCACGGCAAGCATCGACAATGCGGTTGCACCCAAGGCAGGCTGTGCCCATGCGGTGTTGGTCAGTCGCGCGTCATTGCGTTCGCTGGCATCGGTATCAAACACGGGTCGTGGAAATACCACTTCATGCAATGTCGTTTCGTTTTCAAAACTCAGTTCTGCAGCGCGATCCCAAACGGCTCGTGCCTGCGGCAATTGCACGGCGAGTTCTGCGCCCATATTCAAATACTGGCTGCCTTGACCAGGGAACAACACCGCCAATTTTCCATCCGCTGCGCCGATGCCGTAGCTGGTGCCATCGGGCAATGAAAACGCTTCGCTTGCTGCGCTTTCAATTCGCTGTGCGGCGGCGAGTAAACGCGTTTGCAGTTGTGGAATATCACTTGCTATCAAGGCGAGACGCACGGCATCTTCGGCACGAAAGTCGCGTTGACTTTGTTTTGCCATCGTCGACAGCGCGGACTTGCTTGCGACCATGTCGCGAATTTTTTGCAGTAGCACATTACTGTTCTCGGCGGATAAAGCAAACAGTTCATGTCGATGCGCAGGCAAACGTTCGGCACTTGGTGCCGGGCCGATATATTCTTCCAGGGCAACATGGAAATTGGAGCCACCAAAACCGAAGGCACTTACCGAAGCGCGACGCGGATGTTCGCTATTGCGAATCCATGGTAGGGTCCGGCTGTTGAGATAGAACGGGCTGTTTTCGATATCGAGTTTTGGATTCGGTGCATCAATTTTTATACTCGGCGGCAGTACTTTATGATGCAGTGCCATCACCGCTTTGAACAAACCAGCCGCACCCGCCGCAGCCTTGGTGTGGCCGATCTGGCTCTTTACTGAACCGAGTGCGCACCATTGACGACGCTCGTTATCGGCGGCTGAAAATACCTGTCGCAAACCTTCGAATTCCGCCACGTCGCCCGCTTTAGTACCGGTGCCGTGTGCTTCTACCAACTCGACGGTTTCAGGGCCATAACCGGCCAAGGCATAGGCGCGACGCAAGGCCTGTGCCTGCCCTTCCGAAACGGGTGCATAGACACTTTTGCTGCGGCCATCGGACGATGACCCCATCCCACGGATAACGGCATAGATACGGTCACCATCGCGCTCGGCGTCGGCTAAGCGTTTAAGCGCCACCATGCCAAGACCTTCGCCGAGCATGGTGCCATCGGCTTTGTCACTGAAGGGGCGACAATCGCCAGTAGGAGATAAGGCCGGTGTCTTGGAAAAACACATGTACATGAAGATGTCGTTGAGCGTGTCGACGCCACCGGAAATCACCAAATCGCTATTGCCCAACTGCAATTCATTGATCGCCATCGACATGGCACTCAAGGCAGAGGCGCAAGCGGCATCAGTGACGCAATTGGTGCCACCAAGATTGAGCCGATTAGCGATGCGTCCGGCGACTACATTGCCAAGTAGTCCAGGAAAACTCGACTCCTGCCAAGGCACGTATTGTGCGGAAATACGATCACAGGCGGCTTGAACTTCATCCTCGGGCAAACCCGATTCACGTAAAGCTTTTACCCAGACCGGTCGTTGCAGGCGCGAGACCATCGAGAACAATAATTCCTGAGCACTGGTGACGCCAAGAATCACTGAAATACGTGAGCGATCCATTTTTTCAAACTGTTCGCGGGCGGCGTCTTTTAGTACCGCCTGAGCAACAATCAAAGCAAGCAATTGCGAGGTGTCGGTGGCAGGAATGCTGGAGGGTGGAATGCCGAAACCGAGCGCATCAAAACCGACCGGGTCGAGAAAACCACCACGACGTGCGTAAGTTTTATCCGGTGCAGAGGGATCGGGATCGTAATAATCGTCCACCAACCAATGGCTCGCGGGCACATCCGTGATCAGATCACGGCCTTCAAGAATGTCGCGCCAAAAACCGGTCGCATCGGTGGAACCGGGAAACAAAGCGCTCACGCCGACGATGGCGATGGCTTGTTGATTGGCGGGAATATTGGCAGTCATGTTTTGCTCGATGGACGCCGCTTGGCGTCGAATAGGATTAGCAAGAAAAATTAATTCAGCGGACGTGGTCGGAAATCGAAAGCAGCATTCGGAACGGCGAGACCAAAACTACGCAGTTGTTGGGCGCGTGTGATAACGGCTGCGCCTTCCAATAAATTGCGAGCGACCTGCACCACACCACGTTGCTCCG
>JBDTTC010000349.1:0-6775 GCA_039930825.1 Arenimonas sp. | reverse complement strand
AGTCAATACCGTTGCTGCCTTCCGGCCCTGGCGGAGTTTTCAACCTATCGTCGCGAGGGGCCAACGGGGCCACCATAGAAACAATCCATCACGTAACAAAAAGCCACCGATGACACTGATGGCTTTTGAAAAATGGCGGAGAAAGAGGGATTCGAACCCTCGGTACGGGTTTAAACCGTACACACACTTTCCAGGCGTGCTCCTTAAACCACTCGGACATCTCTCCGCAGAACTCTTGTACTGCGAAAGCATAGCTAGGCGCAGGGCGCGAATTGTACCTTTTTGAGTCATCCCGAACAAGCTGATTGCCTTGCTAAAGTGCGCCGCATGCCTGAATTTCTGGTTGAATGTCGCTTTTTGTCGGCTTTTGATTCTTTTCCTTGGCTCAAACGCCCGCGCTTGGCACAATGGCGCACAAGAAGGAAACGCGAATGTCATATCTGGTGTTGGCCCGCAAATGGCGGCCGAAAAAATTTACCGAACTGATTGGCCAAGAACACGTTGTCAAAGCATTGACGAACGCTCTGGATACCGGTCGTGTGCATCATGCTTTCCTGTTTACCGGTACCCGCGGCGTGGGTAAAACCACGATTGCACGGATTTTTGCGAAGAGTCTGAATTGCGAAAAAGGCGAAAGCTCGGATCCTTGTGGTGTTTGCAATGCCTGCTTGGATATCGATGCGGGTCGTTTTGTCGATTTGCTCGAAATCGATGCCGCCAGCAATACCGGTGTCGATAATGTGCGCGATTTAATTGATAACGCGCAATATATGCCGTCGCGCGGTCGCACTAAAGTCTATCTGATCGACGAAGTTCACATGCTCTCAAAACCGGCGTTCAATGCCTTATTGAAGACGCTTGAAGAACCGCCAGGCCATGTAAAATTTTTACTGGCAACCACCGATCCACAAAAGCTGCCGATCACCGTTTTGTCTCGCTGTTTGCAATTCAATTTACGGCGTTTGGATGAAAATCAAATCGGTGGCCAAATCAGCAAGATTCTCACGGCAGAAAATATTGAAGTCGAAGCTGCTGCCGTAAAATTATTGGCGCGTAGTGCCGATGGCAGTTTGCGTGACGGCTTATCCCTGCTAGATCAGGCGATTGCCTACACCGGTGGAATACTCACTGCCGAAAGCGTCAATGCGATGCTGGGCACGGTCGATAACGCCCAGGTCGGTGGCTTGCTGGATGCATTATCGCTTGGCGATGCCACTGCACTGATGGCGAAAGTGGAAGAGATGTCGGTGTACTCGCCAGACTTTGCGCATGTGCTGGATGATCTTGCGATTGCGCTGCATCAGCTGCAATGCACGCAATTGGTGCCGGGCTTCGAAACCGAATCCTCTTCGGTTGATTTTTCGACGCTTGCTTCACGTTTGGGTGCCGAACAAGTGCAGCTTTGGTACCAGATGGCGACCCATGGTCGCCGCGATCTGGCGTATGCACCAAATCCGCGCGCCGGTTTTGAAATGAGTCTGTTAAGGATGCTGGCGTTTCGTCCCGTGACAGAAGGCGAGAGTGTTTCAGCCCCGGCTGCGGCAAAACCGGTTGCAAAACCGATGCCTGCAACAATGCAGACTGCCCCGCTTATTGCTGCGCCCAGGCCGAGTATTACACCTGTTGAAATGCCTGCTGCTCACCCTCCGGTAGCAGCAATTGTGCCAGCGGTCATTCATCAACAGATAAAGCGTGAATTAAAAGATCACGAACAATGGTTGCAGGTTATCGAAACCGTCGAGCTGAAAGGCCCTGCGCGCGAACTGGCAGCGCATTCCATTTTTATCGCATTTGATAATGACATTCTGAAGCTGGCCTTGCCAGACGGATTCCTGCATTTGCGCAGCGATGCAGTTGTTGCCGGATTGGCACAGAAACTGGCACCTGCATTGGGTGAAGTGGCGAAAATCATTTTCGAAAAAGCGAATCTGCAGTCTGAAACTTTACATGACCGTACCGCAAGGTTCCGCAGTGAAAAACAAACCGATGCCCAAAGTGCTTTCATGGCTGACCCTGTGGTATCGCAATTGCTTCAACAGGGCGCACAAATCGTGCCCGATTCCATCCGACCATTAGATTAGAGAGAGATTTTATGCGTGGCAATATCGCTCAAATGATGCAACAAGCCCAGCGTATGCAGGAAAACATGAAGCGTGCCCAGGACGAACTGGCTGCACTTGAAGTCACCGGTTCCAGTGGTGGCGGCATGGTCAGCATTACCCTGACCGGGAAAATGGAAACTCGTCGTGTTCGCATTGATCCGTCATTACTTGCCGATGGTGAAATGCTGGAAGATTTAATTGCCGTGGCATTCAACGATGCCGTTACCAAAGCGAATGCCGAAAGCGAAAGTCGCATGTCGGCAGCAACCGCCGGCATGCCGATTCCAAAAGGCATGAAAATTCCTGGCTTGTTTTGACTAAGCATTCCCGATGAGCGCAACTCCGTTACTCGAACAATTGATCGAAGCCTTGCGATGCTTGCCAGGAGTTGGACAAAAATCTGCCCAGCGTATGGCCTATCAACTGCTTGATCGCAATCGTGACGCGGCATTTCGATTGTCGAAAACTTTGGCAGAAGCGGCCGAAAAAATCGGCCATTGCGAACAATGTCGGGATTTTTCAGAGCTGCCGGTTTGCCAGATTTGCATGAGTGCATCGCGCGACAAACATCTTTTGTGCGTGGTGGAAACTCCAGCCGACAGGTTGGTAATCGAGCAGGCGACTGGCTTCCGTGGGTTCTATTTTATTTTGCAGGGCCGGCTATCGCCACTAGATGGTTTGGGTCCGAAAGAACTAGGTCTCGATAAGCTTGCAACACGGATGGCGCATGGTGAAATCAAGGAATTGATTATTGCGACCAACCCGACTGTTGAAGGCGAAGCGACCTCGCACTACCTTGCGCAGTTGGCACGACAGTTTGATGTACATCCAAGCCGACTCGCACATGGTGTACCGCTGGGCGGCGAATTGGAATACGTGGATCGCGGAACCTTGGCACATGCCTTCGGATCGCGTTTGGAAGTGCTTGAATGATACAGGGCTCTATGTAGGAGCGCCTTCAGGCGCGACTGGCTCTTGCGCAGATTTGTCGCGCCTGAAGGCGCTCCTGCGTTCAAGATAGTGATGATGTTCGAATTAGCGAGATTACGATGACCGACACCATTTTCAACAAAATAATCCGCCGCGAAATTCCGGCCGACATCGTTTATGAAGACGATCATGTGTTGGCATTCCGCGATATCAATCCGCAGGCACCGGTGCATGTTTTATTTATTCCGAAAGTTGCAAAAGCGACTTTGAATGATTTGAGTACGGACGATGCCGAATACGTTGGCCGCTTGATTATTGCTGCGTCGTCATATGCGAAGCAGGAAGGCTTCGCCGAAAATGGCTATCGCACCGTGATAAATTGCAACCACGACGGTGGCCAAACGGTATTTCATATTCACCTGCATTTGTTGGCTGGTCGTTCTCTACATTGGCCGCCAGGCTAAGTATATCAACGTAGGTCGGGCCCCGGCCCGACGCTTTATACAGATTGCGATGATGTTGATATCGGGCCAGGGCCCGACCTACTAAGCCGTGTCACCAGACGAAAAATGGCCGTTCGACGATAACATCGACATCGCGCCGTTCTGGCCATAAATAAACCACATCGGCACTCAGGATTGGATAGAGATAGTCGTAATCGCCAATCTTGCCATTTTCGAATTTATCGATAGCACCGGTAATCGTAATTTCACGGCCTGCCTTGAATACGTCCGGATCGTAGAAGCCATTTCGGCATGCAATAAACCGCCCTTGGCTTTTATCCAGTTTTTGCGGTCTAGCGCCACTGTTTAGATAAAGGCCGACAATTTCGAAACAAGTGCGGTCAGATTTATTGTTGACGGCCGCAATGCGTCCGCCCCAGCGAACCTTGGCATTTAACGTATTTTCTTTTGATGCCTGGGTAGGGGACAAATTGGAGAATTCGCCGCGAAGCGGCTTGGGTCCTGTTACGCAAGCACTAAGCAAGCAGGCGGATAAAACGATGGCGGCGGTTCTCATAAGATTCCTTGTGGATCAGGTAAGTCTAAATTGCCTTAAATCGCACACTAGTTGTTTAATTTCACCTGAATCAAATTGTCTGTTCTCGTATCGCCATTGAGTGTAACGCGCACATAGCTGTTTAATCCGTTCAGCCAATTCCGGCGTTTTGCCTTGGTAAAGCTCCGCTATACGTTCGGCAAACCGACTGGCTGGTTCGTGACTAAATTTGCCATTGCGTTTTTTACGCATTTGTTTGATGAACACCCGCCAGGCCCGTTCAACTTCGTGCAAGTCTTCCCGGCGTTGCCGTAGCAAAAGCAGCAGGGTGATGGCCAATGCAATACCGGCGCCGATTATGAAAACAAAGGTGAGTTGTTTCGCATCGTTGGTGTCGAAGCCGAGCGGGCGCAAAAGATTTTTCTGGCGCGCAGAGTCATAACCTAAAACTAGCTCATTCCAACTTCGTCGCAACCAATCGCTGGTTTTGAACGTAGAACTGAATATGGATTCCGTGAATGTTTCCGAACCCGGCGTATCTTCGAGCGTATCGAGAATATTTTCAGGCGCAACGGCAGCCGTTGGATCTATCCGCACCCAGCCTCGTCCATCTACCCAGATTTCATCCCAAGCATGGGCATCTTTTCCATACAGCATCCAGTAAGCACCGAACTGGTTATAGCTCCCTCCGACGAAACCAGTAACAACGCGTGTTGGTATCCCAGCAGAACGCATGAATACCGCGAAGGATGAACTGAAGTGCTGGCAGAAACCCATCTTGGTATTGAACAGGAAATCATCGGCGCTATTACGTCCGAGTAACGGTGCCTCGAGCGTGTATTTAAAATCCTTTTGAATCCAGACCTGAAAACGGTTTGCCAGGGCGAGTGGGTTGGGAGTCTCGGCGTGCCATTTTTGCGCCAACGCGCGCGTTCGCGGATTTAATCCCTCGGGTAAGCGCAATGCTACTGCACGGGATAAATCATCCAGCGGTGCGGTAAATTTCGGACTTAACGTTGAAATGGCTTGATAGCGTTGAATGGAATTGATGGGTTCGCGCACAAGTGCAGTAAATTCATAAGACAACTGTGAGTTTTCTGGAGCTACAGTCGGCAAATCAAGCACTAATAAGTCATTGGTGGCAGTAGGTTCGAGCATCACTTCATAGCGAATGCCGTTGGCATCTGCCATTAATTCCGGACGTTGCCGCACCTTCGCGCCCTGGTCACGAATCCATGCATTACCGTCGAAATGCGTCAACACAGGACCTCGCCAGTACATCTGGTCACGATTTGGAGTACGACCGAAAAATTTTGCACGGATTACTATGCGATCGTCGGTTAATCTGTCCAGCCATTCGCTCGGTTCCATGCGGTCGCCGAGGCCGGCGCCACTGAGTGCATTTTGCGGCAAACCCCAAAGCGGAGCAGATAATCGGGGGAAAAGCCAGAAGCCCACCAATGCCAGTGGAAGCGCAATCATCGCGGAACTTGCAGCAGATTTTAACGAGACTCGCCATGGCGGATTTGTTGCTTGCGTAAGTGCAGAAAAGCCCATCAGGCAAAAAATGAATGCCGCCATACTTAGGCTCAAAGTTAGCGGGCCCTGGTCTTGCAGGAATGCAGCGAACGGCGCGAATAGCGAGAACCCAAGCAGGCTTTTCGCATCGCGCTGGCGATGGGTTTCAAAAGGTTTCAACGCCAGCATGGCTAGTAAACCAGCACTGGCTGCGTCACGACCAATTCCGAAGTTGTAGCTGGTCATGACGGTTGCACCGAGCAATGCAACCAAAAGGAAAAGCATTAACTTTGGTAATTGTTTTTGATAAAAAAAACCAAGTGCAAGGGTCAATATAAACACGACCATCAAGGTATTCGGCAACTTTAGCAACATAGGCGTGCAGCAGGCGATGCTTGCTAGTAAGCAGATTCTTCTTTGCCAGGGGCTTATCGATTTAGACATGCGGCATCAAGGCAAGTGCACGCAAACAAGCATGGCGTTGTTCTGGACCATTGCCGCTTGCAATAAATTCCTGCGGCAGTCGCAGGGAATAGCGACAGGTACTTTGTTCGGCGACTAATACCCAGCGTGCGAGTCGCGATACGCGAGCTTCATACGGCAATGCATTCAGTGAAAACCAGTCAAGTTGAATTTCCTTCGCTGTTTGCGTTTCGTACTCACGTACCAATAAATTTTCGCCACGAGCAGATGCTTTCCAGGCAATTTGTTTTTTCGCATCACCATGGCGATATTCGCGTAACTGGTGCAAATGTTCACCTTGTGAATGCATACGTATTTGGCTGCCTTCACCCTGGGATTCCGGAAGCGCCGGCGCTTGTGCTTCAAGTGCCGGATATACCAGTAAATGTGTATCGGGCCGTATCCAACTCCATGCGCGGGCCAATCCAAGTGGTCGCAAAGTGCTTATACGCATCCTGCCGGTTTGCATCCAACCACGGCGAGCGGTGGGAATGGCTAGCGCAATTTCGATTTGTTCACGCGCAAGCAAATCAAATTTTTCTTCCGACTCGCCGCAAACTAATTCCAAGCCTTGCCTGTCACGCGCTCCTTTGGCTTCGAATCGCATTCTTAGTTGCATGATTTGGCCGGCGTGTACCGGTTCTGAATGTACAGTCCTAATGCATAGACCCGAAAGCAGCAAGTGCGCGTGTACGAGGCTATTGTGTGCGGCGGCGGCAATAATAAAAGCAATTGCTTCATTTTTAGTTGATGCTTTGATTCCT
>JBDTTC010000348.1:0-9613 GCA_039930825.1 Arenimonas sp. | reverse complement strand
TTTAATCAAACGATCTTTGTCATCCATTTTAGATTCAGAAATCGTTTCAATTGTGTAATTACATCCGGCATCGTGTTCAAGGCCGTTACCGGAAACGAAATTAATTCCCTGCCCAATGGCTTGATTCGACCGGTTTTCAGCAAGCGATCCAGAAAAAGCCGTAGTCGGCCCGTAGCGCGCTCGGGTTGTGCAATAAAAACCGGCAACTCCGTCGCGCAGGCTTCCGAAATCATATTGACCGAATCCGGCGTTAGAACAATGCGGTCTGCATTGGCCAATATTGCGCGATAAGGGTTTTCTCCGTCATTTTCGTCAAACCAAACCGCAAAGTTCGAGTCCGAAAAACGCTGGCGTATTTTTTCCGCGATCGCTTTTGGCGTGCGACGCGAACCGCAGATGATCAGGCTGCCACCATTTTTTGCCAGTTCGTATTCCAGTTGACTGAACATCACTTCGATCAGGCCTTCGTTGAACAATGCCGCCTGGCTTGGCCCGCCAACAAGTACAGCAGTTAGCGGTGCATCGGAATGCTTGAACGCCGATGTTTTCGAACGCCAGATGTTTAAAGATCTTGCATTGACATCGTGCAAGCCGCCCGTGCAGCTAATCACATTGCTGCCTTGCAATCGGTCGTGCTCTGGTGCAATCACGACATCCCAATGATCACTGGCCATTCGCGGATTTAAAATCTGTATCGCAAAACTGCCTGCCTGCTTCAACAGGCGGGTCGCCGTTGCGGCCTGGCGGCCACAGCCAATCACAAACTCTGGCGGATTTTGCATTGCGGTCGAAAATGCGCTTCCAAATGCTTGCTTTATCAAAGGCGGCAGACGCGGCGCGGCCAGTTTTGCCAATGGGTGCGGTGTGATTACTTTTTCATCAAAGCCCCAGCCCAGCGCCTCGGCCAATGCCACAGCCTGGCGCCGATTACCGGCTGCGCCATCATGAATTACCCAGCAATGCTTGGGTTTGCTTGTCATCACGTCAGATTAACAGAAGCGTGTTGTTATGGCTGCTGCAACAATACGTTGTATCGCAAGCACTATCAAAATCCCGAATTGGCCATACACTTATGAACTTGGGAAAACCTGTCAGTTTGGAGATGCAACGATGTCCGTGTTGAATGATGCAGTGCTTGATCAATTGTTCCGTACTGCCCGTACCCACAATGCCTGGCTCGACAAGCCGGTGACCGATGATCAACTGCAAGCGATTTACGAGCTGATGAAGTGGGGTGCCACCAGTGCCAATTGTTCGCCGGCGCGCATCGTATTCATCAAGTCAAAGGAAGCAAAAGAAAAGCTTGGCCAGGCCATTTCCGATGGTAATCGTGCGAAGACTTTGGCTGCGCCGGCAACAGCGATTCTGGCCACCGATTACGCTTTCTATGAAAAACTACCGCAATTGTTTCCGCATGCCGATGCAAAAAGCTGGTTCGTCGGCAATCAGGCATTGATCGATACCACTGCGTTCCGCAATGCCACTTTGCAAGGCGCTTATTTGATGTTGGCGGCACGCGCAGTGGGTCTGGATTGTGGCCCGATGTCGGGTTTCGACAACGCAAAGCTTGATGAATTGTTTTTCGCCGGCACTACCGTTAAATCCAATTTCCTGATTAATCTGGGCTACGGCGATGTTGCAGCTCTGTTTCCCCGCTCGCCGCGTCTATCGTTTGACGAAGCGGCCAGCATTGTTTGATTCGTTCAATCATTTTATTTTGTTTCACCCCACAATATTTTTTGCAAGGAGATTTTCATGTTGAAACCATTATTAATTAGCTTGATGTTAGTCGGTAGCATTGGTGTAGCGCAGGCGGAAACCAAGGCCTACAGTATCGACCCGACCCACACCCAGGTTTATGCCAGTTATTTGCATGCAGGCTTTTCGAATATCGCCATTCGCTTTAATACCGTCGAAGGCGAATTCCAGTTTGATGCAGCTAAACCTGCCAACTCCAGCCTGAATGTCAAAGTGCCGATCAGCAGCCTGGATACAGGCGTCACAAAACTGGACGCCCATTTATCCAGCCCGGATTTTTTTGATGCGGCCCAGTTTCCTGAAGCAACATTCAAAAGCACCAAGGTGACGGCTGCCGGTGAAGGCAAGCTCACATTGCTGGGTGACCTCACGATTCACGGCGTCACCAAACCGGTCAGTTTCGATGTGACGATCAATGGCATCGCCGTGCATCCGATGTCAAAAAAACCTACTGCGGGTTTTGACGCCGTTGCCAAAATCAAGCGCTCCGAATTCGGTGTTGGCAAGTATGTGCCGATGGTAAGCGACGAGATCACGATGCGCATCACGATGGAAGCCTCCGAGGCCAAGTAAGATCATGTTAATTCATCGCCCTGCCAATGAACGTGGAAAAGCCAACTTCGGTTGGCTGGACTCCGCACATACCTTTTCTTTCGGTCACTATCAAGACGATGCCTGGATGGGTTTCGGACCCCTGCGAGTGATCAATGAGGATCGGGTTTCACCGGGCGGTGGTTTTGCCACCCATGGCCACGCTGATATGGAAATTATCAGCGTAGTGCTTGAAGGTGCGTTGGAGCATAAAGACAGTATCGGAACCGGCTCGGTGATTCGCCCGAACGAAGTGCAGCGTATGAGTGCCGGATCGGGTATCCGTCACAGCGAGTTCAATGCCTCGCAAACCGAACCAGTTCATTTTCTGCAAATCTGGATCATTCCCGACAAGCAAAACATCCCACCCACATACGAGCAAAAAGCATTCTCTATTGATGACCGACAGGACCGTCTGCGACTAGTCGCATCCGGCGATGGTGCCGAAGGTTCGCTGAAGATTGCCCAGCAGGCCAGCCTTTACAGCGCAGTATTAAGTCCGGGCACGGCTTTGAAACACCCGCTGAAACCCGGTCGTCTGGGTTGGGTGCAAGTGGTTTCGGGCCAGGTCACCGTCAATGGCCAGGTTTTATCCGCCAGTGATGGCCTGGGCTTGCGGGACGAGTCCGAAATATCGCTTCTGGCTGATCAGGCCGTAGAGCTGCTGGTATTTGATCTGCCGCGATAAGGGTGAAGCGGTTAGAATAGCGGCAGTGATCCAAGGATGTTTTATGACCGCCGACTCGATGCTGACCGCAGCCAATACCAAAACCCATTACGAAGTGACGCGTGATGCATTGCCTCTGAGCTGCCCGACACCGGCGATGGCTTTATGGAATTCACACCCCCGCGTTTATTTGCCGATTGAAGAAGAGGGCAAATGCATCTGCCCGTACTGCGGTGCCGAATACGTTTTAATCGATTGAGATGAAGCGCATCACCGTGGTGCAGTGTTTACCTGCATTGCACAATGGCGGCGTTGAACGTAGCACTCTCGAAACTGCCCGTGCCCTTGTCCAGCGTGGGCACCGTTCCATCATCGTTTCGGCCGGCGGACGCCTGCAGGCGCAATGCGAAGCCGAAGGTAGCGAACATTTCAAATGTGAGATCGGCGAAAAAAGCCTGCTTATCTTCCGTGCTATCCATAAATTTCGCGATTTCCTGAAACAACTACAGCCCGATATCGTGCATGCACGTTCGCGTTTGCCAGCCTGGTCGGCATTATTGGCAATGCGTGGCCTAGAACGCAGATCAAGATTTATCACAAGTGTCCATGGCCTCAATTCGCCGGGCTTTTACAGTGGCGTCATGTTGCGCGGCGAAAAAATTGTCTGTGTTTCCGAAACGGTAAAAAAACACGTGCTGGACAACTGGCCCGGTACCGACGATAAAAAAATTATCTTGATAACGCCGGGCATCGAGCCGAAGGAATTTCCACGAAACCTGCAAGTAGATGAACAATGGCGCCAAGATTTTTTCCGCGACTACCCACGTCTGCAAGGTGGAAAATTGCTGCTGATGCCGGCGCGTGCCACTCGATTGAAAGGCCACGCTGTCGCATTGAACTTGCTGGTGGAATTGCGACGTGAGTTGGGCGATGTGCGCCTATGTTGCCTGGGTGCACGCCAAGGCGATCGTAAATCCTATCTGCATGAATTGGAACGGCAAGCTGTGCAACTGGGCATCGCCGACTTCGTCGAATTTACTCGGCCAGTCAAGGCAATAGCTAATGTCTATGCTTTGAGCGATTTGGTGCTGCAGCTTTCTAACAAACCGGAAGCTTATGGCAGAACCGTTATCGAAGCCCTGAGCATCGGCCGGCCGGTACTGGGTTGGAATCTGGGCGGAGTGGGCGAAAATCTACAGCATTTTTTCCCGGAAGGCATGGTCGAACCGTTCGATGAAAAAGAATTGGCAAGACGCGCAAAAAATATTCTTGAAAATGAAATTTTTCCAGAACAGCGGGATTTCCCCGGCTTGTCGGTAATGCAATCGAATATGATGACGCTGTATGAACAAATCTGTCCCTGATTCGGTCTTTCGCTGGGTACCTTATTGGATTCTGGCTTTTGTCGCCTTGTGGCCAACGGTGGGCGTTGCAGAAGCAGTGATGAGTCTTGGGGCGCTGTTTGGATTTTTCCTGATGCTCTGGCAGAAGATTGCTTATCGTTCGATCTGGCTGAGTCGCGAAGCCTGGTTAATGACGCTGGTATTTTTCCTTGCCTATTGGCTGCCGGAATTTTTTTCGGCATTCGATGCCGTCAATGCAAAGCGTGCATGGCGGGAAGTATTGCTGGATTTACGCTATCTGCCTTTTCTCTGGCTCGTGGCCTTATCGGTATCAAATGAAAAAGGCCGCCATCTGATATTTTCAGGACTGGCCGTCATCAGTTTGTTCTGGGCGTTTGATGGCATGGTGCAGGTACTGACGGGCTACAGCATTGGCGGTGCTATGACCGAAGATCGCCTCAGCGGAATTTTTGGTTCCGACAACCTAAAGCTTGGTTTGGTGCTTGCGGCATTTTCACCTTTCACGCTCGATTGGGCATATCAGCGTCGCGGCGTATGGGCGTGGTGTGCTACGGCCTTTCTGGTCGGTACCGTTATTTTATGGGCGGGTGCGCGTGCCGGCTGGGTAATGTTCGGGCTGATTTTATTAGTGAGTGGCTGGCGAGTGTTGGGCAGAAAAAAAATGGCGGTTTTTTTTCTGGCTTCAAGTCTGGTCTTATTGCTGAGCTATTTTGCATCACCGGAATTGCGTGCACGTTTTGACCGTACCGAAACGGCCATGATGGGTGAGACCAGCGGTATTGATCATGCGCTTTCGGGCCGAATCAGTATTTGGAAGACGGCGCTTAAAATTACTGTGGATCATCCAGTCAACGGTGTTGGTGTTCGGAACTTTCGTGATGTGTACAAACAGTATGCGGATAAAGATGATCCATTCGTCGGCGCAGAGCAGCAAGGCGCATTACATGCTCATCACTGGCTACTTGAGGTGCTGTCCGAAACTGGCGTGATCGGATTGATTTGCTGGCTGGCCGGTTTTTATTTGATGTGGCGCGCCTGGCATTGGTCGCCCCCAAAGGCGCGTCAATTAGCATTCGTGCCGATGCTGGCTTGTGTTGCGCTGCTGTTTCCGTTGAATACGCATCTCGCATTTTATTCAACGTTCTGGGGTGGTTGCTGGTTGCTGCTGCTGGCCTTGTATGCCGGTTGTCTGGGTGCGCAGGATCGATTCGAGACATGAATACAATCAGCGCGGTAGTCACGACTTTCAATAATGCAGACACTTTGCAGAAGTGTCTGGAAAGCTTGCGCTTCTGTGATGAGCTTATCGTGCTCGATTCCGGCTCGACCGACGGAACGCGTGATATTGCAGAAAAATATTCGGCAAAAGTACAAATAGAGTCCTTTAAGGGTTACGGGCCACAAAAACAGTCCGCAATCGATAAGGCAGGTTCGGATTGGGTTTTGCTGCTGGATGCCGATGAATATGTCGGTGAGGATGCAGCAGACATTATCCGTGAAGCCATCGCCCAGGATTCTATCGATGGCTATCGTTTGCCTCGCCGGGAATGGTTGTTCTGGCAATGGCCGCATGCTTTGACTCGCCCCAATTGGCATTTGCGATTATTCCGCAAAACAAAAGCGTCAATGAACCAGGTCCCTGTGCACGCTGCACCGGAGGTGCACGGCAGGATAGAGAATTTGAAGCTGGATTTTTATCACTTCGGCGAAAAGAATCTTGCCCAACGCGTAGAAAAAATAAATCGATATTCCAGCGGTTTACTTGAGCAGAAAAAACAGAAAAGCTTTTTGACGCTGCGAATCCTGTTTTATCCGAGTTTTGTATTTTTCAGGCTTTATATATTGAAGCGGTATTTTCTCAATGGTTGGGCCGGTTATTTCGCGGCCAGGACGCAGGCGTTCTACGCTTTTTTGAAATATGCCAAACGCCTTGAACGAAACAAGCAGCAGGAGCGGGATGACGCATGAACGCAGCCTGGCACTGCATCTTCCTCCGGCCTTTTTTCTGGCTTGCGATGCTAAGCGCGCGCTTGCCGCAGAAATGGTTGATGCGTGTTGCAAAATTATCCTGCCTTGCCTGCTGGCCGTTTCTATATCGTCGCCGTCGGGTGGCATCTACCAATATCGAACTTTGTTTTAAACATATTTCACTCGCCGAAAGACAGGATTTATTCAATCGCAATTTATTAGCGACGGTTAGCGGTGTGTTGGAATTATTCCGTGCCTGGTATGCGCCAGCGAAAACCTTATCCGGTCTCGCGGATATCCACGGATTGGAACGGCTACAGACTGCATTGGCCGAAGGTCATGGCGTATTGCTGCTGACCGGACACTTTACCCACACCGAGCTCGCAGTGCGTTTGTTGAGCGAAGCATTAAACAGGAAAGTTCGCGTGGTTGTGCGGCATCACAATAATGCCTGCATCGAACACGAATTCAATGAAGCAAGGTCGAAAGTATTTGGCGACAGTATTGAAAAAAAAGATTTGCGGGCTTTGTTGAAAGCCTTGCGTGCCGGTGAGGCCGTTGTGTATTCATCCGATCAAAATTTCAATTACCAACATGCTTTCGTGCCTTTCTTTGATGTTCCTGCGGCAACCTTGACTGCTACTCCGGGAATCATTGAACGAAGTGGGGCGAAGGTATTACCGTTCTGGTTTTATCGCGATGCCGATAACCGTTACCAAATAACGATTGATGAGCCCTGGCAGAACTGGCCGAGCGGCAATGCAGTTGCCGACACGCATGTTTACATGCAGAAACTTGAAGCAGTTGTGCGCAAGCATCCCGAGCAATATTTATGGGTGCATAAGCGATTTAAAACCAGACCATCCGGTTCGCCAGATATTTACTCGTAGGAAGGCAGACTTGGCCCGATGAACCAGCTCCTACTTGCATATCAAGAGTAATGCCCGGATTTTCCATCGGGCGTTCTTTTGAAGCGCTGGTGTATCCATAAATATTGTTCCGGTGCACGGCGGATTAATTGTTCCATCGTCGCCATGATACGTGCGGTGTCTTCGGTTACATCCTTGCCGGGAAAATTTTCAAGTGCCGGCCATATTTCAAGGCGGTAACTGCCATCGGCATTTCGTTGATGAAAAAAAGGTAGTACGGCAGCTCCGCTCATTCTTGCCATTTGGTGGGTTGAGGTAAGACTGGAAGCTGCTTGTTTGAAGAAAGGGACGAAGACACTTTCACCACGGCGGGTTTCCTGGTCGGGTGCAAACCACAATACGCCGCCTAGTTTCAGGCAACGCAATGCTGCTCTTAGTTCATCGCGACTGAACATTTGTTTCGTGTAACGTGCGCGTGCTTTTTTGACAGCCCATTCCAATGCTGCTGATTCATGCGGACGATACATTCCGTTAATTTCTACATCGCGGCATAATAGTCGCACGCAAATTTCCAGCGTCGTGAAATGGGCCGATACCAAAATCACGCCTTTTCCCAATGCTTGAGCGGACTGAAGATTTTCCATGCCCTGCAAGGTATATGCCGGATTATTCGGCCCCAATCGGCCCCACCAAGCGCGCAAAAATTCAAACACCCCCAGGCCGAGAGCCGTGAACATGTCGTGCAAGATTCGCTTGCGCTCGGCATCACTAATCTCGGGAAAGCAGAGTGCGATATTGATGCGCGCATTGCGTCCACGTTGCCACATTGTTGCCTGCATCAAACGCCCTAAAGCCTTTCCGCCCATTGTTTGCAGGCGGGAAGGCCAATGCGCAAGAGTCCAGCCAAATGCGATGGCGATCCAGTTCGGCCAGTTTTGCGGGCCGAGCGGCGGTTTAGTACTTTTGCTTTCATCAGTCATTGTGAAATTCTAACCCGCTTTTGTGCAGGCTCGGCTATGCCTCAGGCTTATTCAAGGATAAGCTCTTGCCCATGAGCCTGACATTTTTACAACGCATCAGCTTGGCTGTTTACTCCCTGGTGATGTATGCGTTGACACCTTTGACACTTATTCATCTGGTCTCGCGTGGCTTTAACCAACGAGAATATTTCAAACGCTGGAGCGAACGTTTTGCGATGTACCGCGCGCCTGCCATGGCCCCGTGCATCTGGCTGCATGCGGTATCAGTTGGCGAGGTAAATGCGATCACGCCATTATTGCAAAGTCTGCGCAGGGATTATCCCGGTACGCCTTTGTTGATTACCACGACAACGCCGACCGGTTCGGCTCGAGTTAAGGCCTTGTTTGGTGATCAGGTACAGCATGTCTATTTGCCTTACGACACACCCGGTGCCGTCAATTATTTCCTGAATTATTTCCAGCCAAAAATTGCCATCATCATGGAAACCGAAATCTGGCCAAATTTATTTGCCGAGGTCGGTAAACGCCATATTCCTTTGTTGATCGTCAATGCACGCTTGTCGGAACGCTCCATGCGCGGCTATCGCGTGATTGCCTGTCTGATGAATATCGCAATGCGATCAGTGACGCAGGTTGCCGCGCAGTCCTCGGCAGATCTTCTGCGCTATCAAAAACTGGGCATCAAGCCAAGCCAAGGGCAGGTGACGGGTAATTTGAAGTTTGATGTGGAATTGCCGGTTCAATTGAGCGAGCAAGCTAAACAATGGCGTGCGGCCTGGGGTAGCAGGCCTGCGTGGATTGCCGCGAGCACGCATCCGGAAGAAGAAATTGCCGTGATTGCCGCGCATAAAAAAATACGCGAACAATATCCAAATGCCTTATTGCTCTGGGCACCAAGGCATCCGGAGCGTTTTGACTCGGTTATGGAGCTGGTCAATGAACAGCAATGGCGAGTAAGCAACCGAGTTGTTCATCGGCAGCCGAACATCGATTCAGACGTATTCATCATCAATACTCTGGGCGAATTGCTGGCGTTTTATGCCTGCGCCGATGTTGCCTTCGTGGGTGGAAGTTTTCAGGCAATCGGTGGCCATAATTTGCTGGAGCCGGCATCACTTGCCATCCCTTCGGTAGTGGGACCACATACTTTCAACTTCGTCGGCATCACGCAATTACTGCTAGACGTCGGAGCGGTTCAGCAACTGGAAAACCCCGAGCAATTGCCGGAAGCGATTCTGCGTTTTATCCATGACAAGAAGCTCGCGCAGCAATGTGGTAATGCAGGACGCAAACGTATCGAGCGGGAGCGAGGTGCATTGGAACGTACTCTGAAATTGATTGAGCTGTATTTAAAAGTGGAGGTTGGGGAGAGTCTTTAACGCCGGCAGATCCAATAGTAGCGACTGAAGTGTATCC
>JBDTTC010000347.1:0-4834 GCA_039930825.1 Arenimonas sp. | reverse complement strand
TCCTTCATGCGACGAACAAAGCCGCCGGGTTCGCGATAGGAACAACCGTGTTCATTCAAGCCCGGCAATGCATTGACCAGACCATCAACGAAATCATTGCCTAACTTTGCAGTCGGCCATTTCTCCATTTCGCCCAGATCAAGTTCCAGTTTGATGACCGGAAAATGCGCATACAAGGACGGTCCGACAAATACATTACGTTCGAGAATACGCATGGGCAAAATCCTAGGTCAAAGGGCTGATTAAATTTCCGGCAGTAGCTTTTCTTGTGTGTAAATTGAATGTAGCACCGGCAACGAGTATGTGCACGGTCAGGCCCAGCAGGCAAACGGGCTGGCCTTCATTGACTTGATCCATCGAAGAGAACGTCAGATTGGAAGCATCGACCACCGTGATGCCGCCACTGCCCTCCACTTCGACCGTATTGTCCGGGCTGATGAAGGCCGCGGTATCTTCATCCAAACCCAAGCCAATAGCGAACGGGTTATAGGCCAATGCAGTTACCAGACGACCAAGACGGTCACGCTGGCGGAAATGCTGATCAATGATGAAACGATTGGTCAAACCAAAACCTGGGGCAAGCCTTACCGAGCCTGCAATCGGTGACGAACCTTCCTCACCAAAAGCAATCATGTGCTCACTGATCACGCTGGCACCGGCACTAGTTCCGGCAACGTGCACGCCTTCGGCATTTTGTGTGCGAATGAGTTTCGCCACAGGCGTCCCACCAATCAAGGTAGTCAAACGCAATTGATTGCCACCTGTAATGAATATACCGGTAGCCTGTTCGATGCGTTTCAAACGATTCGGCTCGGAGCAATCACGGCGTGTATCGAAATTAATCGACTCCACTTTCGCAACGCCCAAGTCGGTAAATATTTTTTCGTAGCGATCGCCGGTATCGAGCAAACGGCTAGCGGTAGGAATGACGACGATATCAGCCTCAATACCACCACAAAGTTTTACAAAACGTTCGAGAATTCGCGGGTTATTTTCTTTTTCTTCGGCGCCGCCGATGGGAATAATCCAACCGCGCTCTTCCCCGTCCGGGGTTTTACTAGGGCACATCAACACGTCCTTGGTGTAACACAGCTATATGACGGCAATTTTACCCCGTACACACCTTAATTCCTAATTGGGCTAAAGTACTGGCTGCTCATTTGAGGCCCTAGCCATGCTTATTCGAATTTGCGTCACGTTTTTCATCCTGATTTCCATCAATACCTCGCTTGCAGCCACTCCGACCAAACCCCAGGTTCCGCGTCCGGGTAATGACGTATTGAAGAACAACAGCCCTGACAATACCGAGATCGAGGTCCGGCTCGACGGCGATTTCACTGGCGACGGACTCAATGACGTGGCCTTCATTGCCGCCTCAGAAGAAAAACGCATATTGATAGTTATGGCCGCTTATGCCGAAGAAGTCGATATGGGCCATGATCGAATTGGCCAGATTGAGCTGGAGACTTTCCCGCTGGGCACCGCATCTCTCAGTTTCAAGAAAGGTATTCTTATCGTTGAAGACCTTACTGGCGGCACTACGGCTACTAATGTCCTTTACCGCTACCGTTTCGACAAGACGAAAAAACGCATGCAATTAATCGGCGATGACCTAACTTTGTATAGCCGCACCAATGCCCACGATTCGCTTAAAGTCAGCACGAATCGCTTGACCGGCATCAGTATTTCGCAAGTCGGCAAGCTGACAAAAGATGGAGACTATACTGATCAACCACCTGTAACTAAAAAAGTTTCAAGCGAAGCCATATACATGGAAGACACACCAAATCCATGTGTTTTGCTTGGTTGCATGGATCAGTAACTCATAACGTGTTGAACAGGACAGAAAAACCGGAAGCCTCGGCAACGATGGGGCTTCTGATTTCAAATGCATTGACGTTGGCCATGGCATTGATTCTGAAATGGCCGCTCGCGCAAGTGCTCTGGCCCTACTGGATACAAAGCTTGATTATCGGCTGGTATGCAAGAAACAGGATGCTACAACTAAAAAAATTCAGCACAGAAGGCTTCACTAGCAATGATGAACCCGTCCCGGAAAATGAAAAAGGCAAGCGCTCGACCGCTTCATTTTTTGTCCTGCACTACGGTTTTTTCCACCTTGCCTATTTTCTTTTTCTATTGGACAAGGCAAAACTGGGCTCTGCCTTGGATGGCTTCTGGATTATTGTTTGCGGGCTTTCCTACACATTCGCACAACGCAAAACCTATCAACAGCAGATAGCTTCCGATGCACTTGGAGTACCCAATCTTGGCAAGCTAATGTGTCTCCCCTATTTGCGGATACTACCGATGCATCTGACGATTATTTTCGGGATGATTGGAGGCTCGACATTTTCAATACTATTTTTCATGACATTGAAAACTATTGCCGATATTTTGCTCGACAAGCTTGATCGCAGACCGGCTAGCACAATTACGAATTCGTAGCCCGGGTCATGGCTCCATCTGACCCTGGCTACTTGGCTTTAATTGCCGTGCTTGATTTTTCCAGGATGGCAATCCATTCCTGATTCAGCCGCCGCGCAGAACTTGGCATACGTCTGGCTATTTTCAAACTATCTTCCAATAAGGGCTTGGCACGGAATGGGTCATCCCACTTTATCAAGGCTTCGGCATAGCGTGCACGCGCCTCAAGGCCGACGTAATAACCCACCAGTACTTCGTATTCGTCCCGTGCCAATTTACGCTCATCGAGCGCTGATAATGCCCTTGCATAAATCAGATGACCCTCGGGTGATTTGTAATTTGGATTGACCTTGATAATCAAATCCAGCAATTCTTTAGCTTCCCTGAAATCTCCTGATTCCAGAAATGCTTTTGCCAGCCAAGTCTGTATTTTCGGATCGTTGGCGTAGATACCGTTTAGCACGCTTTGATATTGCGGAATGGCTTCGGATGGACGCTTTGCGTTTAGCAAAGCATGCGCAAGGCGGATTCGGTTATCCGGTGTGGCGGCAATTTCCATGGCTTCCTGTGCCTGTCTGAGTTCACGACTAGGATCAAGGACATTCACCAGTGCAGATTCGATGGTTCTGCCATGCCGTGTATTTCTGGCATCTGGAAGCCAGATCATCAAGCCATAAATCAAGCTACCCAACCCCGGGAAAGCAAATAAAATCATGAACCAATATTTATCCTGGTTTGTTCTCATCGCATGTATCGCGAAAAACAAGGCGATGATGACGTGTAAACCGATTCCCAGTACTGGCATGGCAATTCCACCGGATTGTGTCGTAGCCCGGGTCATGGCTTAATCCGACCCGGGAACATCCTTTTATTTCAATCTATCCAAAACTTCTTTCAAATCATCCGCCAGAAGCGCATTGATCAAATAAGGTTTCGCCCCACCATCTAATGCAAACTCCATCGAAGCCGCATGTAAAAATAAGCGCTTCAGCCCAGCTTGCTCAGACAAGCGTTTATTGGCCTCTCGGTCACCGTACTTTTCATCTCCAGCGACCGGATGCCCCAAATGTTTGGCATGGACACGAATTTGGTGGGTACGTCCGGTTTCGATGGTTACTTCGCAAAAACTGCAACCAGCCCGACGTTCAAGCAACTTGAAATGGCTGACTGATGCCTTGCCTTCCGGATGCACGCGTACCATGCGCTCACCGCCCTGTAAAACTGAACGCTGTAATGGTGCGTCAACCGTCATAGTACCTGACGGCATTTTGCCTACTAATAAGGTGAGGTATTTCTTGTTCGGAGCTTCCTCATCTTCGCCTTCACGCATCAAGGCCTGC
Source organism: Arenimonas sp. (assembly GCA_039930825.1). Taxonomy (GTDB): domain Bacteria; phylum Pseudomonadota; class Gammaproteobacteria; order Xanthomonadales; family Xanthomonadaceae; genus Arenimonas. The sequence goes on along the minus strand of JBDTTC010000347.1, from coordinate 1,067 downwards.
AATTCAAGCAAGGCCGAGCGCTTTTTGGCAATGATCAGAACTCCACTCGTGTCACGATCCAAACGATGAACCAATTCAAACGGTTCATCGGGCCTTAGCGCTCTTAAACCCTCGATAACCCCGTGACTGACACCGCTGCCGCCATGGGCCGCTATACCGCTTGGCTTGTTAAGAGCCAAAAACAGCTTGTCTTCGTAAATGATGCTGCTGGACAAACGCTCAAGCAATGATTTGGGAGCTGGCCTGACTTCACCCTCCACTTCGAGCCGGACTGGCGGGATTCGAACCTCGTCACCGACAAAGACCCGGGCATCCGGCTTGGCGCGCTTTCCGTTAATCCGGACCTGGCCGCTGCGCACCAGTTTGTAAATGAGGCTTTTGGGTACACCCTTTATTTGACTCGACAAAAAGTTGTCCAGACGCTGATTATCGCGGTCTTCGGGCACTTCTACCGATCTCACGGCCGTGTTCGGGCCGGACTTTTTAGGCGGGGTCGTCATAGTCATGTTCGTCTGATACACTGCGTTCGCGAGATAACGTCCTGATTTCGCTGGAATGTTGGCCGAAAGCTGAGCACCAGTGATTCCTGAAAGACCGCTACCACACTCCAAGGGAGTGACCATGTTAGCTGGTTCGATGGTCGGATGGATATCGCTCGATGTGTTGAACATCGGTCAGACCGGAAAACGCTCGGCGCTTTTCGGCCCCTTTCGAAACAAATGTATAAGCGCTCCCGTGGGTACGCCCAAGGTTTGAAGCGCTGGAAGTTCCAACCAGGCGAGCATGCGCATGCGCGTGCCCCGGAATAGGTGAAGGACCCCGGCGTTCCTCGCGGTAGAGCGTGTGAGGAATTACAGTGAAAAGAATGTTGATCAACGCCACGCAGGCCGAAGAGCTGCGTGTTGCAATTGTGGATGGCCAAACGCTTTACGATATTGATATTGAGCAGCCATCGAAAGAACAAAAAAAATCCAATATCTATAAAGGTCGCATCGTTCGCCTTGAGCCATCGCTCGAAGCGGCATTCGTCGAATATGGTGGTGGCCGTCACGGCTTCCTGTCATTGA
>JBDTTC010000346.1:0-6227 GCA_039930825.1 Arenimonas sp. | reverse complement strand
CCTGCATCCGCTCCTTCACGCACCGGCTCCACTCCTCTTGAATCCGTGAAATCCGTGCAACCCGCGTCGAATTCCCGCCTGCCGATGGGACGGAATCCATTCATCCGGTGCCTCCTCTCGGCCTTCGGACTGCTGGCCGCGTCGGGCCGAGCGGAATGAATGAGAACGGCATTAAATTGCGCGTTGGATATGGCAGATGCTGGCACGCTAGCAAAATACGGCGTTGAATTAATCGGTGCTTCGCGTGAAGCGATTCGTATGGCCGAAGATCGCGAATTATTCCGCGTTGCCATGAAAGAAATCGGTTTGGAATGTCCTAAGGCCGAAGTGGCCCGTACATTGGAACAAGCTATCGAGATTCAAGCCAAAGTTGGTTACCCGACGATTATTCGCCCGAGTTTTACACTCGGCGGTAGTGGTGGCGGTATTGCCTACAATCGCGAAGAATTAATTGAAATTGTAAAGCGCGGTTTAGATCTTTCACCGACCAGCGAAGTGCTGGTGGAAGAATCGGTGTTAGGTTGGAAAGAATTCGAAATGGAAGTCGTGCGCGATACCGCCGACAACTGCATTATCGTTTGTTCGATTGAAAACCTTGACCCGATGGGTGTGCATACCGGTGACTCGATTACCGTAGCACCAGCGCAAACGCTCACGGATAAGGAATATCAACGTTTACGTGATGCTTCGATTGCGGTGCTTCGAAAAATCGGCGTCGATACCGGTGGTTCGAACGTGCAGTTCGGCATCAATGCACAAGATGGCCGCGTAGTGGTTATCGAAATGAATCCGCGGGTTTCACGTTCTTCGGCATTGGCCTCAAAAGCCACTGGTTTTCCGATTGCAAAAATTGCCGCGAAATTGTCCGTGGGTTACACGCTCGACGAATTGCGCAATGATATCACCGGTGGTGCAACGCCAGCTTCCTTCGAGCCGAGTATTGATTACGTAGTTACCAAAATTCCACGTTTCGCCTTCGAAAAGTTTCCGACTGCCGATGCGCGTTTAACTACGCAAATGAAATCGGTCGGTGAAGTGATGGCAATGGGCCGCACCTTCCAGGAATCCTTGCAAAAAGCTTTGCGTGGTTTGGAAATCGGCAAAGTCGGTCTCGACCCAACCGAAGATGCTGAGCAAGGTGAAGAAGGTTTGTTGAAGATTCGTCGTGAGTTAAAAGCACCCGGACCAGAGCGTTTGTTCCAGGTTGCCGAAGCATTCCGCGCCGGCATGAGTGTTGATGATGTGTTCAAGCTGAGTTTCATCGATCCGTGGTTTCTGGATCAGATTGAAGACTTGGTCGCCATGGAAAAAGTGACAGCGAACGCCGGCTTGCCGAGCCTCGATAAAAAACGCATGCGTGAACTCAAACGCGCCGGTTTTTCGGATGCACGTATTGCACAACTCACCGATACCGATGAAACCGCTATTCGGACCTTGCGTCGTGCTCTGGGTTTGCGCCCGGTTTACAAACGTGTTGATAGTTGCGGTGCGGAGTTTTCTACCGATACTGCTTACATGTATTCGACTTATGAAGACGAATGCGAAGCAGCGCCGACCAACAAGAAAAAAATCATTGTCTTGGGTGGCGGTCCGAACAGGATTGGGCAGGGCATCGAGTTCGATTACTGCTGCGTGCATGCAGCGCTTGCTTTACGTGAAGATGGTTACGAAACCATCATGATAAATTGCAATCCAGAAACGGTTTCGACCGATTACGACACCTCTGATCGTCTGTATTTTGAACCGGTAACCTTGGAAGACGTGCTTGAAATCGTCGATTTGGAAAAACCAGTCGGCGTGATCGTGCAATACGGCGGCCAAACGCCGTTGAAACTGTCACGTGCACTCGAAGCCAATGGCGTGCCGATTGTCGGTACCTCACCGGACTCCATTGATCTTGCCGAAGACCGCGAACGCTTCCAGCAATTGATAGAAAAATTAGGCCTAATTCAGCCGGCAAATCGCACTGCAAGAACGGAAGAACAGGCGATCGTGCTGGCGGGTGAAATCGGCTATCCCTTAGTTGTGCGCCCAAGCTATGTGCTGGGTGGGCGTGCGATGGAAATCGTTTATAACGAAAGCGATTTGTCACGTTATATGCGTGAGGCGGTGAAAGTATCGAACGACTCGCCGGTATTGCTTGATCGCTTCCTGGACAATGCCATCGAAGTCGATGTCGATATCATCGCCGACACCGCAGGTGATGTTTTGATTGGCGGAATCATGGAGCATATCGAAGAAGCCGGTATTCATTCCGGTGATTCTTCCTGTTCATTGCCGCCTTACACGCTAAGTGCCGAAATGCAGGATCGCTTGCGTGTGCAAGCTGTCGCAATGGCGCGTGAGCTGAAAGTCATCGGCTTGATGAATACGCAATTTGCAATCCAGGGTGAAAATATTTTTGTACTGGAAGTAAACCCGCGGGCGTCGCGTACCGTACCTTTTGTCTCGAAAGCAATCGGTATTCCGCTGGCAAAAATTGCCGCGCGCTGCATGGTCGGTCAGTCGCTGGCATCGCAAGGTGCAACGAAAGAAATCGTGCCGAATTATTATTCGGTGAAAGAAGCGATTTTCCCGTTTGCGAAATTCCAGGGCGTCGATCCGATCCTCGGCCCGGAAATGCGTTCCACCGGCGAAGTAATGGGCGTCGGCCGCACTTTTCCAGAAGCGTTTGCACGTGCCGAGGAAGCTGCGAATATCAAAGCCCCCAAAGTCGGCAAGGCATTTATTTCCGTGCGCGATGTTGACAAGCCGCGTGTACTCGATGTGGCGAAAGAACTTATCAATCAAGGCTTCACCTTGGTTGCCACTGATGGCACCGTGAAATATTTCCATGCGCAAGGCGTGGAGTGCGAGCGCATCAACAAAGTACTTGAAGGTCGTCCGCACATCGTCGATTTGATCAAGAACGGTGAAATCGCCTACATCATCAATACCACCGAAGGTAAGCAAGCGATCCAGGATTCATTCTCGATTCGTCGCGAAGCCTTGCAGCATCGCCTAACCTATTCAACCACCATTCCGGGTGCGCGTGCGCTGGTTAAGGCAATCGAATTCCGTAATAATCCACGGGTATGGTCACTACAAGAATTGCATAAGGAACTTCACGGATGATGGCTCCACTTACTGTCACAGGCGCAGCGAAATTACGCGCTGAGCTAGAAAATCTTAAATCGGTCAAACGCCCTGCGGTAATTCATGCGATTGCTGAAGCGCGTGCACACGGCGATTTGAAAGAAAATGCCGAGTATCACGCCGCACGTGAACAGCAAGGCTTTATTGAAGGCCGTATTCAAGAATTGGAATATGCACTTTCGCACGCACAGTTGATCGATGTTGCAACAATTACTGCCGGTACCCGCGTGGTATTCGGTGCAACAGTAGATCTTGCCGATTCCGATACTGGCGAGGAAGTGACCTATAAAATCGTCGGTGATCTGGAATCGGATATCAAGCAACGTTTGATTTCGATTTCATCACCAATGTCGCGCGCCATGATTGGTAAGCACGAGGGTGACAGCATCACGATTGAAGCGCCCGGCGGTAATCGCGAATTCGACATCATCGCGGTTCGCTACGTCGCTTAAGCGGATGCCCACTTCAACGCTGACTTTTTTGTTGACCGAACGGCGACGTTTTTCCGGGCATAAATTAGATTCATTCGTTGCCAAGGTTTTAGGGCAGGCTGATAAATTGCCCGACTTAAACGCAGGTGAGCAGGCTCAATTGGAACGCCATGTTTCGATCTTGCCGCGGCGCTGGCCGATGGCGGCGTTGACCCGGCAATTTGATGCAAACGATGCCGAACATTATTCCTGGTTGCGGGCCGATCCCGCGCATGTGCGTGCAGAAATGGGGGTTGTCCGTTTATTGGCCTGCGGTGAGCTGGGCTTGACGCAGTCAGAAGCGGATGAATTGCTGAAGCCGTTAAAAATATTGTTTGGTGATGTCGGATTTCCCTTGTCGGCGCCACATCCTTCACGCTGGTATTTGATGCTGCCGAAAGAATCTAAACTGCCCGATTTCAAATCGCCTGATGAGGCTATCGGTGCTGATATTTTCTCGCTGCTACCAACCGACGATACCGCCAAGCGTTGGCGTGCCTTGCTCAATGAAGCGCAAATTACCTTGCACAACCATCCTTTGAATGCAGAACGTATTCAAAAAGGCTTATTGCCAGTGAACTCGCTCTATTTCTGGGGCAGCGGTGTTCTGCCAGATCAGGTGAAGTTTCATCCACAAAATATCAAAACCGATGACGTCAATATCAAATCGCTTATGTTGCATGCTGGCTTGAAACAGCAGGACAAGAGCGATGGCGCAACGCTTGTCGATTGCCGCAGTATTCGCGATTGGTCCTTGTTCGAACGTGAACACTTATTGCCCACCATCAATCAATTGAAACAAGGCAAGCAAGCTGAGCTTGTGCTGGATTTCGCCGATGGCGCCAGTTTTTCACTTAAGCCTAGTCAGAAATGGCGCTTCTGGCGCGCTGCGTTGAATGATCTCGCGTAGGAGGGTCCTTGGGCCCGAAATATTCGTAGACCTTTCGTGCCCAAGGGGCCTTCTACGGAAATTTTGATATAGATTTTCGCTCGCAAGTGTTCGGATTCTAAAAGGTGACCCAAAATTGAAAATAGAACGACGCAAGGTTCCCGAGCACGACCCTTGGCCAGCGAATATTTCTCCGGTACTGCAACGCATATTCGCCAGTCGTGGCGTTACTGGTCCCGAACAAGCGGAATTGAAATTAGCGAATTTACTTTCGCCTGATCAACTCAGCGGCATGGACGATGCCGTTGATCTGCTGCTCAAAGCGATACAGGCACAAAAACATATTGTGATCGTCGGAGATTTTGATTGCGATGGTGCTACCGGTACGGCGGTCGCGATGCGTGGCCTGAAAATGCTGGGTGCTGAACAATTAAGTTACCAAGTGCCGCATCGCATCGTGCATGGCTACGGGTTGTCACCGGCACTGGTCGAACATATTGTCCCAATCAAGCCCGAACTCATCATCACCGTCGATAATGGGATTGCCTGTCATGCCGGTGTCGCTGCTGCCAAGGCGCATGGTTGGCAGGTCTTGATTACGGACCATCATTTGCCGGGTGAGAAACTGCCGCCCGCCGATGCCATCGTCAATCCGAATCTGGATGGCGATAATTTTCCGAGCAAGGCTTTGTCGGGTGTTGGCGTAATGTTTTATTTATTACTCGCGTTAAGAAAGAAAATGCGCGATCTTAATATCCTGATTCAACCAGAACCTGATTTGTCGAGCTTGCTGGATCTGGTGGCCGTAGGCACGGTTGCCGATCTCGTTTCACTGGATTACAACAATCGCTTGCTGGTTTCCGCTGGCATCAAAAGGTTCCGGAAAAAACAATGCCAAGTTGGTTTGAAAGCGCTGGCGGAAATTTCTGGGCGCGACATAACAAAACTCGTCGCATCCGATATCGGTTTCGCTATTGGGCCGCGCTTGAATGCCGCCGGTCGACTGGAAGATATGTCGCTCGGCATCGAATGCCTGCTGACGGATGACGAAACCCGTGCTTATCAATTAGCCGAAATATTAAATGGAATTAATGCGGAACGTCGCGGTTTGCAACAGCAAATGGTCGATGATGCCGACGCCTTGGTAGATATAGCTTCGATTGAACAGCAAATGCAATCGGCGGCTTGGTGTTTTTTTGATGAAAGCTGGCATCCCGGCGTTGTTGGTCTTGTAGCTTCGAAACTGAAAGATCGTTTGCATCGCCCAGTAATTGCATTTGCACCGGCCGACGAAGGCAGCACTATTTTGCGTGGTTCGGCACGCTCTATTCCAGGCTTCCATATTCGTGACGCTTTGGCCGATGTGGACGCCCGCCATCCCGGTTTGATCGAACGATTCGGTGGCCATGCAATGGCGGCTGGATTGAGTTTGCACAAAACCGCGTTCGAGCAATTTCAAGCGGCATTCAATGAAGCATCACTCGTGCGCCTGTCCCCTGAAATTCTGCAAGCCAAATGCCTTGGCGACGGTGAATTGCAATTACACGAATTCAGCCGTGAACTGGCCGAAGATATACGCTTGGCCGGGCCTTGGGGGCAGGGCTTCCCTGAACCTGTTTTCGATAATATATTTGAAGTCCTGCAATGGAAAATCCTGGCCGAGCGACATCTGAAATACACGCTGAAACTTCCCGGAGCCGATTTCACCTTATCGGCCCTCCATTTTGGTGCCT
>JBDTTC010000345.1:0-4808 GCA_039930825.1 Arenimonas sp. | reverse complement strand
CAAGACGGGGTCAAGTTCATTTAAAAATGAACTTGACCCCTGTTTAATTTTTATTTTTCTTTGGCCGGTTTACTGCTTCCCTTGGACTTCATCGGGCGACCGGTCTTGATCTTCAGTACTGACTGTACTGCCGCGACCAACTCGGCATCGGTCATTTTGACTAATATGGAAATACCTGCTCTCAAAAGTTCGCTCTTCTTTACTTCATGCTTCAGGAGTAGCGCTCTTTGTTTGAGCTGAGCCAATTGCAGATATTCATCCTTGGGAATAGTGAAACTGTCACGTACCAATTTTGATTTCTTGGCGGGCTTCTCACTAACCGTACTATTAGCAAACTCGTCAGATGTTTTGGCTAAGGGTTTATGCTTGATGGCTACCGGCGCTTGGGGTTTAAGCAACTTCGAAACCTTACTACTACCTGTCTTCTTGACGGCAGCTTTGGGTTTGGATTTCTTCTTAATGCTTTTAACAACTTTCTTTGCCATGGTGGCTCTCCGATAAAGAAAAACAGTTTATATCGTTTATTTAAAAACGCAATGCGGTTCGTAGGGTGGAACCACCAACAGGTGCTACACCGTTGGTGATTCCACCAAGCATTGCGATGGCGTTCGGTGGATACCACCTAGCATTGCGATGTAGTTCGGTGGATACCACCAAAGAACGGCGGGATCCACCCTACGTAAATTTTTTCAATATGCCTGCGCCTTACAAGCACTCATGCGGCCATTCGGTGTTCGTAGCGCGACCGCACTCTATCGTCCAAAATGGCATACGTGGCAGCAAGATTTTTTGGATCGGGATTTAACCACGCATCAATATTTTCAGCTTTGATCGGAATGATGCAACGGTCGTGACCGGCGCTGGCGATTTCTGCTGGAGCCGCATCGGTAATGGTCGCGAACGACCACAGATCTTGCTCACCTTTCACCTGCCAATGGGACCAAAGGCAAGCAACCCATAGCTCTTGTTGCGGCTCGGGCTTGAATTCCAATACGACATTCTTTTTTTCGCCATCGATTGCTCTTTCCACGTTTTCATAAAAGGCATTGACTGCAATAATGCCGTGCGTATAGCCGAATTCGCGATGCCAAAGTTTTTCGAGACTGTCGCGCCTGGCGTTATAAGTGTCAGGATACTTGGTGTCGTAGATGGCTGGTTTTCCTTGGGGGCGACATTGATAACGCATGGGTTTGACTACACGCCTGCCTTGCTCCCAGACCATTACCGGAGCATAAGATAAGGGGAAAATACGTGAGTCTTTCGGCACGACCTCGCTACGTCGTGAATCTGCCAGCCAGCCTAGCGTTTTAGCAATCTTGCTGGTGGCAATATCTCTTTCTTTCAAAACACCGCTCGTTTCCTGAATTTTCAATTTTCGTTCGGCTTCAATAAGTCGATTTTTTGCCTTGAATAAATCTTGCTCAAGCTGAGTCGTTCGTTTGCGGTCAAACTCCTGAATCATTTCGAACACTTCGCGTTCTTCAACAGTGTTAGCATTGGCGAATGCAGAATCCATTGCTTTGGGTATTTTCAAGATTTCGCCAGCGCTTCGACGCGCATACAAACGAACATAGTCTTGAATGCTGACGTCAGCACCGAATGCAGTAACAAATTTATGGTGGTCTTCCCAGACTTGGGCTGAGTAGCACATGCTGTGTTTTCCTTGGGGGCTCGATGAATCAATGAAGATTTTAGCAATTGGATTGAATTTTCGAGTTAATGTTAAATAATCTTCTAATTTAGTCTGCGGCCACTATGCGGCTAAGAGCTTACGCACTAGATACTACAATTTCTAAAAGTCACCCGACCCTACCACCAATGCAGCCGCTTAAATACCTCGCCAACTATCCTGAATCCCTGCAAGCGCAAGTGCGTGCGCTCATCGACGGTGATCGCCTTGGCAGCTTGCTTGCGACGAAGTACACCGAAGCGCATACCGTTCGCAATGACCGCCTGTTGTACGATTACGTGCAGGAAATGAAATCACGACACCTTCGCAAATCGGTTCCGCTTGGCAAAGTGCAATACGATGGCAAATTACAGGTGGTCAAACACGCGCTTGGCACGCATACGGCAATCTCCCGCTCGCACGGCGGACAGTTGAAGGCCAGCCGTGAAATTCGCATCGCCAGCATATTCCGCGACGCGCCTGCCCCGTTTCTAAAGATGATCGTCGTACACGAGCTCGCACATATCAAGCAACCAGATCACGACAAAGCCTTCTACCAGTTGTGTACGAACATGGCGTCGGACTATCACACGCTGGAACTGGACATGCGTTTGTGGCTCACCCATCGAGAAATAACGCACGCCATCAATTCGCAAGATCGAACAACGTGCCCGAAATCGTAGGGTGGAACCGCCAACAGGTGGCACACCGTTGGTGATTCCACAACAGATTGCGAGGGTGTTTGGTGGACACCACCAAAAAATGATGGGGTCCATCCTACGTCAAGATTATTTTTTAATACGGCCTACGGCCTTCTGTAGCCGGAACAATCCTGAGAGACAGGTTGTGCCCAAATATAAATCCGCAAGCAACCGTTCACACATCTCGTGGCATCGTGACTAACCAAACGATTGCCACACCATGATCCGAACACATTCAAGGAATGCCATGTCTTTACTTCCTCGCCTGATATCGCTTGTTGCCGCCGTTTCGCTTATCGCTGGCTGCAGTTCAACTCTCCCTCCGAAAAAAGTCGCGCAGCCTGCGGTGGTAATCGACGTACCGGCGCCGCCTTCAAAGTTCAACGTTGCCGCCGGTGAGCTGGATACCTGGAACGCGATCGGGCAGCTGCTTGTGCGCATGGATGGCGTTACCTACGAAGGCCGGGCGCAGAAGCTGGGCCTTTATGCCGTGACATACCGCGGCGAGAAATTTCTGCTCCTGACGCACGCACTCTGGTTGAGTAGCGAGATCAAAGTTACCACTACTGAAGTTCGCGCTGCGCTGCAGGACGGCAAGCCGAACAGCAGCGCCCCGGCAATCGAGCTGCTCGGTTTGCTGCAAGCGCGCTTACCAGCGGAACTGATACGTATCGCATCAGAGAAGAAAAAACCGCCCGTGAAGAAGAAGGCTGTCGTCAAGAAGAAGGTCGCGAAACCCGTCATTCGACATTGAGTAGAAGCATCGTAGGGTGGAACCACCCACAGGTGGCACGCGACAACGATTGTGATGATGTAAAAACATTGCGGCAATCTTTATCAAACAGGGTGCCGAGATGCCAACCGAAAAATCCGGCTAACCGCGTTTCGTAGGAGCGTCCTTCAGGCGCGACAACGATTGTGATGATGTAAAAACATTGCGGCAATCTTTATCAAACAGGGTGCCGAGATGCCAACCGAAAAATCTGGCGGGGTTTGTCGCGCCTGAAGGACGCTACTACGGAAATTTTTATTTAGCCCGACTTACCTTGTTGATTTCGTCCAGAAACCGACACCGTCTCGCAGTACTTTCGGCACGCTCACCGACGCGGGAACAGGTCTAAGTTTTGACGCATCGATCATCACGATCCGCCGCAGGGGTGAGACATGCCGAACATCGACCGCCGACAGTTCCTGACACTTTCCGCTGCGCTCGGCGCGGCCCTGGCCTGGAGTTACGCAGGCGCGCGTCCGCATCGATCGAAGAGCGGCTGGAAGGAGAATCGCGACCTTTATCCGCAGGGTGTCGCCTCGGGCGACCCGGACGACAACAGTGTCCTGCTATGGACTCGCCGTCCGTATTCGGACGGGCGCAAAGATGCCAATCTGCTCGTCGAAGTCGCGGAGGATGCGGACTTCACGCGCGTCATAGCGACGACGATAGCGAAGGTATCGACACAGTCTGACTGGACCTGTCGCGTGCTGGTCGGCCACCTGCCGGCGGCGCGCGAATACTGGTACCGCTTCATCGATGAAGAGGGCAACGGCAGCCGTATCGGCCGCACGCTGACTGCCCCGGACCCCGATGATTCGCGTCCGGCACGCTTCGCCTTCGTCAGTTGCCAGAGCCTGCCCGAGGGCTACGGAAATGCCTATCGAAAGATGATCTTCGAAGATGAGCGCGCGGCACCAGATGAAAAGCTAGGTTTCGTGCTGCACCTGGGCGATTTCGTCTATGAAGTGGTGCAGTATCCGGACCAGGTCAAGAACGGCCATCGCTACGACCGCCTCATTACTTTCCCGATCAAATTCCCGAAGGGCAAGCCGGTCGCCAAGAACCGGTTCTGGGTGCCGGACTCACTCGAGGATTATCGCGTCCTCTACCATGCCTACCTGCAAGATCCGGATCTGCAGGATGCACGTGCACGTTGGCCCTTCGTGTGCATCTGGGATAACCACGAATTTTCCTGGAATGGCTGGCAGTCGATTCAGGAATTCGCCGGCACCGAAGGCTGGGTCCCCGCGCAGACGCTCAAAGTCGCTGCGAACCAGGCCTGGTTCGAATTCCAGCCTGCACGCGTGTTGCCGCCGGGTTCGAAACTGGACAGCTTCAACGCGCCGCAGGTGTCTGATGTGCTGATCAAGGATTTCGACGACGACGGGCTGGGCACCGAGCCCAACAACCTCGCCGCGATCGAAAGTCTCATCGCCTATCGCGCCTTGCGCTGGGGCCGTCACATTGATCTGTTCGTCACCGACAATCGCAGTTTCCGTTCGCGCGATCCCGGCAACCACGACGAAATCAATCCGCTGTTCGAAGGCGACACCCTGGGCTTCGTCCCCGAGGAATTGGCGATGCAGCTCGACGGCGGCCGCGACTACGCCGACGGCCATCCGCCGGCGAAGCTGTCCTTCGGCGACAAGAGCGTGGCCAATTACCG
>JBDTTC010000344.1:0-13359 GCA_039930825.1 Arenimonas sp. | reverse complement strand
ATTTTTTGAATGCCAAAGCCTGTTTTTTCTGGCTTTCATTCATGTAAAAAATCGCACTGCGATACTGATTACCGCCGTCGCAAAACTGTCGATTGGCCGTCAGTGGGTCGATGCTTAGCCAGTAGGCTTTCAGCAATCCTGCGTAACTTATTTTCTTCGGATCGAATTTGACCAGCACCGATTCAGCATGGCCGGTACCACCGGCCGAAACTTGTTCATAGGTCGGGTTTTTGACCGTGCCGCCGGTATAGCCGGAAGTTGTTGAAATAACACCGGGGACTTTGTCGAAATCCGATTCGGTACACCAGAAGCAGCCACCGGCGAAAATTGCGGTTGCGAGATTAGTTTCCGCTTTTGTCGGGCCGCCATCCAAACTAACGATGACGGTGGAAAAAGCGATGCTAGATACCAAAGACGCAGCCAGCGCGAGCAAGATTTTTTGAAAAAATTTGTTCAAGTCAAACCCTCAACGCCGGCATCTGGCTGCCTTTCTGGATGAATTTCAAGGCAAGGCCATTATTGCACCAGCGCTGTCCCGTCGGTTTTGGACCATCGTCGAAGACGTGACCTTGATGGCCGCCGCAGCGGGCGCAGTGGTATTCCGTGCGCGGGAAGACCAGCTTGAAATCGGTCTTCTTGGCAATATGCCCTTCTATCGGATAGCTGAAGCTCGGCCACCCGGTACCGCTATCGAACTTTGCATTGCTGCTGAATAATGGCAGGTAACATGCGGCGCAAATAAAAGTGCCGCCACGATGCTCGTTGTTCAATTCACTGGAATTAGGGCGCTCGGTATTTTCTTCAAATAAAACACCATAGACGGCAGCCGGTAAAATTTTCTGCCATTCCGCTTTCGATTTTTTCAGCGGCCTGACGATAGTTTCGACAGTAGTCGTTGCGGCCGAGCTGATGCCGAGCCAGGAAGCCGCTGCAGTGACGGCGGCAAGACTAATTAGTAAGTTGCGACGGTTCATGCTTATCTCCTGTGTATTGCCCATTAGAGGCAACCAGATAGACCGAAGGTTCGCAGAATGCAGGTGAAGGTGGCGTTGGGTCGGTTTTTTCGTTCAGTATTCACGATTCACTTTAATAGAATCAAAGTCCCCAGGCTTAGAAATGACAAAAAGCCGATGACATCGGTGAATGTCGTCAATACAACGCCTCCGGCGAGCGCAGGATCAATGTTCATGCGTTTCAGCGTAATCGGTACCAAAACACCCGCGAGTGCGGCAGCGACTAGGTTGATCGTCATTGCACCGGCAATCACCAGTCCGAGTTTTGCATCTTGGAACCAAAGTGCACAGACCACGCCAACGACAATGGCCCAGACAATGCCGTTAAGCACGCCAACCAGTGCTTCTTTCGCGATCAGTGCCCGCAAATTGCCGACACCGACCTGACCAAGCGCAATGCCTCGCACCATCAAGGTTAAAACCTGTGTGCCCGCAACGCCGCCCATGCTGGCAACGATCGGCATCAACACGGCGAGTGCGACCACTTGTTGCAAGGTAGCTTCGAAGCGACCGATCACCCATGAGGCCAGAAATGCCGTCAATAAATTAATGCCGAGCCACAAGGCTCGACGTTTTGCTGCACGTGGTACCGGCGAGAACAAGTCTTCGTCTTCATCCAGACCGGCCGCGCCCATGGCTTGGTGCTCCGCTTGTTCGCGAATGATGTCCACCACGTCATCGATGGTAATGCGGCCAAGCAAAATATTGTTTTCATCAACTACTGGCGCGGTAATCCAGTCGTAGTCGGAGAACTGGGTGGCGACTTGATTGGCATCGGTATTGACTGGAATAGCGGGTTGTTCGTCGTCAATCAACTCATTGATCGGTGTGAGTGGGTCGCGAATCAGCAAGGACGAAAGAGCAACGCGGCCCAGGTATTGATGGCGGCGCGATACCACAAACAGATAATCGGTGTGCTCGGGTATTTCGCCGCGCAGGCGCAGATAACGCAACACTACATCCACCGTGACGTCGGTACGTACGGTAATCACATCCGGGTTCATCAAACGGCCGGCACTATCGTACGGGTAGGAGAGCGCTTGCTCGAGGCGTTCGCGGTTTTCGCGATCCATCGATTTCAATACTTCGTCGATAACCGTATCGGGGAGGTCTTCGATCAGTTCTGCCAAGTCATCCAGATCGAGTGTTTCAGCCGCGGCAACAATTTCATCGGGATCCATGTCTGCAAGCAGGGACTCGCGCACATCCTCGCCCACATGCACAAGCACTTCACCATCGTCTTCGGGATCGACCAAGCCCCAGACCACGCCGCGTTTGGTAGCCGGTAATGATTCAAGCAGGTTGCCAATTTCGGCAGGCGATAGCGAATTGACCAAGCGACGCACAGGCCCGAGGCGACCGGTGTCGAGTGCATCTGATAACAGACGCAGCTGGCGCGCGGTCTTATCGTGGCGAATGGCTTCTGCCATGGATGGCTCCCAGGTTGGCCTGCGCATTATCGGCTGATAAGGTGCATATGCACAGTGTTTTATGCTGGTTTTATGTTTAAGCAGCGATTAGATTTACAGGCTGCAATTTATTTCCATAGACACTGAACATCTATCGCAGGTCAACCGGCTCCCGCAAAATCGCAAGTCCAATTACATCTCTGTAAAAAATTGTTGCACCACTCGCATTGCTTCTATTTCGTCATCGCCACTTACTCTGGCTTTGAGTATTGTGCCGGGCCCTGCTGCGAGCAGCATCACACCCATGATGCTTTTTGCATTGACCTCGCGACCTTTGCCGCTCAGCGTTACCTGGCTTTTGAACGGAGCAAGAATCTGCACCAATTTAGCAGAGGCATGGGCATGCAGGCCGGTGGGGTTTGTGATTGTGATTTCGTGTTCAAGCATGATCGATCACCACTCCGTTACGTCCACCCGCAGCGGCTGTGCGGGCAAGCTCATCCAGGTCCTGTTCTGCATAATGCATTACTCGGAGCAACATTGGCAAAGACAGTCCACTTACTCGCTTCACAGGTGTGCCGAATTGCGCCAGTTGCGAGGCGGTTTTATCTGCGATACCACCAGGGCTATCCACAAGAATCAATACACCTGAAGGATTTTCGACTTTACGAAAGGCTGCACTGGCAGCAATCAACTGTGCATTGGCATCGAGTTCGGTCTGAATGTCGTGAGTAAGCACAGTGAGCGAGTTGACGCCATTGATATGCTGGGCGGCTTGCAGAAGGGCTTTTCCAAAGCCGGGGTGGGCGATGAGTAAAACCCCGATCGCCATTATTCAAGCTCTCGATGGAAGGTCAACACATGCTCGCGGCCACTTTGGCGAAAATGCTGGGTCAATTTTTCGGCCAGATAAACCGAACGATGTTTTCCGCCGGTGCAGCCGAATGCCACGGTCACATAGCTGCGTGTTTCCGATTCAAAACGCGGTAGCCAGGTATCAAGGAAAACCGAAATCTGATCCACAAATTCCAAAACGGTGGTTTGTTGTTCCAGGAAGTCACGGACTGCGGCATCACGGCCCGATAACGGGCGCAGTGCGACATCCCAATGTGGATTTGGCAAACAACGAGCATCGAAAACGAAATCGGCATCACCTGGAATGCCACGCTTGTAAGCGAAAGATTCAAACAACAACGAAACTTGCCGCTTCGTGCCGGCTTCCAGTTCGCCAAGCACTGCTTTACGTAATTGGTGCACATTCATTTCACTGGTATCGATCACGATATCGGCCAGTGCACGCAAGGGGCGAAGCCGTTCGCGTTCTTGCGCAATTGCATCTGACAAAGGCAGGCCTTCGTGGGAGAGCGGATGTCGGCGGCGGGTATCGGAATAACGTTTGATCAGCGCTTCGTCGGCAGTATCGAAATATACCAGGCGGTAATCGAAACCCAGCGCGCCGACGGCTGCTAGCCATTCGCCAACACGGCCCAAATCGGAACTGTGATTGCGCACATCGATACTGACGGCGAGTCGCGAGCGTTGCTTGTCGTCACGCGTCAGGTTTTTTACGAAATCAGGCAGTAATTCAGCAGGTAGATTATCGACACAGTAATAATCCAGATCTTCCAGCGTACGTAGGGCAATACTTTTACCAGAACCGGACAGACCGCTGACAACGGTGAGTACAGACTTGTTCGTGTTCATCAGTGACCACCGGCTTCAAGAAAGGCTGTATGACGTGCGAGAAATGCGGCAGCGGGATCTTCACCTTTGCTGCGCAACAAGTGTAAGCGAACCGCGGCCTCGGTTAGAACCGCCAGATTGCGGCCAGGTGCGACCGGCAGGTTGAATACAGGAACTCGCAAGTCCAATACTTGGCGTGCGTCGGTCTCGCCAGTGAGTCGCGCCATGTGGTCGGAATCGTGGTCGCTAAGTTTCAGCAAATGCACGATCAGGCGTAAATATTTATTTCGCTTCACGGCAGTGTCGCCAAACATTTGCCTAATATTCATCAGGCCCAGGCCGCGAACTTCGAGCATGTCCTGCAACATTTCAGGACAGGTGCCGTCCAGTACATCAGGAGCGATCAGCGTGAACTCAGGGGCATCATCGGCTACCAGACGATGGCCTCGAGAAATAAGCTCGAGCGCCAATTCACTTTTGCCGGCACCAGCTTCGCCGGTAATAAGTACGCCGATCGAGTAAATTTCAATGAAGACGCCATGCAAACTGACACGGGGTGCGAGTGAACGCGCGAGATGATATTGCAAAAGGTTATGCAATTCATGGCCGCGTTTCGCGGAAACCCATAATGGCGTTCCGGATTCTTCGCAGGCATTGCGCAAATCGGTCGGACAGCTTTGGTTTTGCGTGATAACCAGTGCCATCGGATTGAAGCCGGTAATTTTTTCCAGCGTCTCCCAGCGCAGCCTTGCATCCAGACTATCCAGCCATTGCAGTTCCGATGCTCCGATAATCTGGATCTTGTTGGGGTGGATGACATTCAAATAACCTGCCAATGAAGGCCGTCGCGATAATGTCTCGTTGCGTTCCAGCACGCGTTCGCCGCCAGATTGGGACGCTATCCAACGCAGGCTAAGCCGTTCCTGCAGCTGTTCGAATACTTCGCGAGTGGTGATGCGGTTTAGCATGAGACGCAGGCTTCTGTGATTTCCCGCTAAGCTTGGCATTGCTGTTGCGGGCTGGCAATGTTTTTCCCCTCGAGTATTCGGGTATCTGCATAAAAAACAAACCCCGACGAATCGGGGTTTGTGTTGGGGACAGAAGTGATTTAGCCGAATGCCTCGGCACGCGCTTGGGAATCACCTCGATGATGATCGGTCATCTTTTCTTTGTGCTTGAGAACGATACGGTCGAGTTTATCGGCCAGCAGATCGATCGCGGCATACATGTCTGGCGCGACGGCATCGGCGAAAAGGGTTTTTCCGGTAGTGTGGAGGGTGGCTTCGGCTTTGTGATCGAGTTTTGAAACCGAAAGAATCATGCGTGCATCGAGATGGTGATCAAAATGTTTCGACAGGCGTCCTATTTTTTCTTGTGCGTAATCGCGTAAGGCGGGTGTGACTTCAACCTGGTGACCATTGATATCTAATTTCATTCCTTCCTCCTGTCGAGTGGCAAGCGACTTAGCTTGCAATGTTTACACTACGCCACAATTCATGGTTTGTGGAGAAGAATTTGTGAGAACTTGTAAACTTTTTTCGCTTCACAAAGTTTTAACCAGTAGCAATTAACCCAAGCGTTGCCGCTCGCTGGAAGAGCCAATATGAATGGCTTCACGATACTTGGCGACCGTGCGTCTGGCCACAGGGATGCCCTCAGCCTTGAGTAATTCGGCCAACCTTGCATCGCTTAGCGGAGTGCGCGGATTTTCCGTTTCAATCAGCTTACGAATCATGGATTGTATGGCAGTGGCGGAAGTTCCCCCGCCATCGCTATTGCTGATTCCGGAACTGAAAAAATAACGAAATTCGAAGGTGCCGCGCGGTGTGCGCAGATATTTTCTGGTGGTTGCACGTGAAATGGTGGATTCATGCAATCCCAATTCTTCGGCGATTTCACGCAGGGTTAACGGTCGCATGGCTTGCGGGCCATGCTCGAGAAATCCACTTTGTTGCCGGATAATCGAACGTGCGACTCTCAATAAAGTATCGGCTCGTGAATCCAGGCTTTTGATCAGCCAGCGAGCCTCCTGAAGCTGTCCACGAAGATAAGAATCGTCTTCACGGCTGGCTTTGCCAATCAGGTTTTCATAATGCCGGTTGATGCCGATACGCGGCTGGCTGCCGCGCGCATGGCTCACTTGCCATACGCCTTTCTGTTTGGTGGCTATGCAATCAGGCGCCACGTAATCGGGCGCATCGGAGCTGATTTGCAGTCCGGGTTTGGGGTCCAGGCTTTTCAATAGTGCGACAGCTTCCTGCATTTCGCTGGAAGGGATTTTTAGCTGCGCGGCCAGTTTTTCGGAGCCGGTCTTGGCCAGTGCTTCGAGATGATTCTGGGCAATATTTTGTGCCAGGCATAAACCAGGTGTATCGGGACTTAGAACGTGTAGTTGGATGCATAAACAATGTGACAGGTTTTTCGCACCGACACCGACCGGATCAAAGTGGTGGATCAATTGCAGAACCGTGTTGATTTCCTGCAAGTCAGCATGAACTTCTGGTAGCAACGCCTGTTGGATTGCTTCGGGGGTTTCCAGTAAATAGCCATCGCTATTGATGGCCTCGATAATTACTTCGCCGATCGCGATATCGCGTGCCGATAAATGGCTTAATCGCAATTGCCATAAAAGATGTCCGCATAAATCCATTGGCGCGGCAATGCCGAATTCACTTTCGAAGTCTTCGCTTTTAGTACTCGAGCTGCGCGACTCGTCATCCGACCAGTCAAAATCTTCATTGTTTTCGATCACGTCGATTTCATTCGCGTTTTCCGAAGTGTCGGAATTCTCACTAGGAGTTTCATTAGCGGTTTCTATCGGGATTTCATCGCCATCACTCGTGCTGTCATCGAGTGCTTCGAGCAGGGGATTGCTTTCAAGCGCTTCAGAGATTTCGGTCTCCAGTTCTACGCTCGATAATTGCAGTAAACGAATCGCCAGACGCAACTGGGGCGTCAAAGTTAACGATTGCGTTTGTCGGATTTGCAGGCTCGGTTTCATCATGCACAGTTAAACATAAGCAGCGCAGGTGGGGGAAGCAGCCATACGATTTTTTAAAGCTTGAACGTATCGCCTAAATAGACCCGGCGTACGTCTGGATTTTCCAGAATAGCTGCCGGCGTACCTTGCGTAAGCACGCTTCCGGCATTCAGGATGTAGGCTCGGTCGCAGATGCCGAGTGTTTCGCGGACGTTGTGGTCGGTAATCAATACGCCGATGCCGCGTTCTTTTAAATGGATGACAATTTTCTGGATTTCCGCCACCGAAATCGGATCGACACCGGCAAAGGGTTCGTCCAGCAGAATCATTCGTGGATTTGCCGCCAGCGAGCGGGCGATTTCAACACGTCGCCGTTCGCCGCCGGACAAGCTGGCGCCAAGCTGCTTTGCAACGTGGGTAACGTGCAATTCTTCGAGCAGGCTGTCCTGCTCTTTTTTTCTTTCGGCGCTGTTGAGTTCCTTGCGGAGTTCCAGAACTGCCATGATGTTTTCGGCCACTGTCAGCTTACGAAATACCGAAGCTTCCTGAGGCAGATAGCCGATACCCAGCAGGGCGCGCTCATGCATAGGCAAGCCGGTGATATTGCGATCATTGAAATAGATTTCGCCTGCGTCGGCCGGTATCAAGCCGACGATCATATAAAAGCAGGTGGTTTTACCGGCACCATTAGGGCCGAGTAGGCCAACCACCTCGCCCGGATTCAAATCCAGTTCAAAATCACGCACGACTTCACGCGACTTGTAGCGCTTACGCAGACCACGTGCATGCAACATCAGGGTTTGGCTTCTGCAGGTGCTTTGTTTTTTGGCATGATACGCATTGAAACCCGATTGCCGTCACCGCCACCGTCCAGACGACCGGTTTTAAGATCGTATTTGACATTTTCGCCGCGCATCGAGCCGCGTGGTTGTTCGATCACTACATTGCCACTGAGCAATATTAAATCCGAGCTCAAGGTGTAAACAATGCTTGCAGCTCGTGCATTCATCGGTTCACCCGAGTCATTGATCTGTTTCATCACTACTGGGCCACCGGTCAATGTGACTTTGTCGATATCGCCATCACGACGATGAATAATCGCGCGGTCGGATTTTATTTCGAGCGTCCCTTGCGTGATGACAACATTGCCATTGAGAGTGGAGTCGCTATTGTCTTCCATTACGGCATTGGTGCTGTCGGCCTGAACGTCCATCGGCTGATTGCGGTCGGAAGATTTACCCATGGCCAAAGGGGAAAGGGCCAGTGAGGCAGCGAGTAGGGTGAGACTAACGGCGAGGAGGCGCATATCGTCCTTTGACATCGGCTAGAAGTTGAAATCGTTTGGCTTGCATATCTACCTGCAACCCATGGCCTTGAAGTATAGAGTCGGCACGGGTAATGGTCACGACATCCTTGCTTTCGGCAGTATTTTTCTTTGGAAATATGGTCAGCTGTGGCGCGCTAAAGCGAGTTTGCTGGCCGCTGGCGGTTTTGGGGCCGATCATTTCGACCTTGTCCTGCAAACGGACCTCTTCAGCCTTCGGCCCAACCCAGGCATTGCCTGACTGCGCATGCCACAAGCCGCCATGATTGTCAGGGAAGCTGAATTTCGGGGTCAGGATACTCAGGCTTTTACCTTTTGGGTCGCGTTCCAGATAGGGGGATTTTAATCTGAAAGCTTCCTTGCCCTTTTCATTGAGGGTGGTCATTTCGAAATTGTGCAGTACGTAATCGGAGCGGGTAGGGCCCTCGGCTTTTATCTGCGGTTTGGAACGAAGATTCCAGACCAGGATACTGGTAAGCACTGCAAGTACGAAAAACAGAATGGTCCAGATGTTGCGGGTCATGGATTGATGCCCCATTTTTCCAGAATGGCAGGCATCAAATCCTGTGATTCCATAATCAAATCGCACAGCGCACGCGCTGCACCTTCGCCACCGTTTTTCGAGCTGATCCAGTCGGCGTGTTCAAACATCCATGCATGGGCATTCGCCGGTATGCAAGCGAGTGCACAAAGTCTCATTGCCGCAAGGTCGGGCACATCATCACCCATGAAAGCGGCTTGCTGTGTGGTGATGTTCAATTGCTCACAGAGGGCTTTCAGGCAGGCGGCTTTATCTTTTACTCCGATAAACACGTGTGACAAACGCAAATCGCGAGCACGTGCTTTGGCGGATTCGCTGGCGCGTGCGGTGATGAAAGCTACCGCGATGCCGTTGTCTTCAAGCAGGCGCAGGCCTTGGCCATCATGCACGTTGAAGGCTTTGCTTTCGCGGCCCTCGCCGTCGAAATATAGGCGGCCATCGGTAAGCGTACCGTCAACATCGAAACAAACGAGTCGAACATTTTTAGCGCGTTCCCGCAATTCGGAAATGTTCAATGGCATGGCTTAGACCACACGGGCACGAAGCAAGTCGTGAATATTCAGGGCGCCGACGACATGTCTTTCATCGTCCACGACGACAAGAGCGTTTATTTTGTATTGCTCCATCAGGTGTGCGGCTTCAACTGCCAGTGCATCGGCCGAAATGGTTTTGGGTAAATGCGCCATCAATTGTTCGACCGGCGTATTGCGCAAGTCAATCTGGGCGTCATCGAGTGCCCGGCGTAAATCACCATCGGTAAACACTCCAAGCAAACGATCTTCGGTATCGACAATAGCGGTCATACCCAGACGTTTACGGCTCATTTCCACGAGCGCTTCGCTCGCGCTTGCGTGGATACCCACGCGCGGCACTTCACTGCCGGCATGCATGATGTCGCTGATATGCAGCAACAAACGCCGGCCCAGAGCACCGGCTGGATGCGAGCGGGCAAAATCATCAGAGGTAAAGCCGCGTGCTTCCAGCAGGCTAACGGCAAGCGCATCTCCCATCACCAGGGCAGCTGTAGTACTCGAAGTAGGCGCGAGGCCAAGCGGGCAGGCTTCTTCGGGCACACTGACATCAAGATGGACATCGGCGGCGTTCGCAAGACTCGACCCAGCTCTTCCGGTCAGGCTGATCAAGACATTGCCTTGGCGTTTCAGAACAGGAACAATCATCAGCAACTCTTCGGTCTCGCCTGAATTGGATAGCGCGACCACCACGTCGGCATCGGTAATCATGCCCAAATCGCCGTGGCTAGCTTCACCGGGATGCACGAAAAAGGCGGGGGTGCCGGTTGAGGCTAAAGTTGCAGCAATCTTGGTTGCGATGTGGCCAGACTTGCCCATGCCGGTGCAAATTACCCGTCCTTGGCATTGCAGTAGCAGTCGGCAGGCTTTTGCGAATTCCGCTCCAATCCGGGCCTGTACGGCATGCAGCGCCTGAATTTCAACCGAAAGCACGCGCTGGCCGCATTTGATCAGCGAGGCATCGGTCAGGGCTTCGTTCTTCAGATTAGCGTTCATCAATACGGGGTTGGCGGTATCATGTGGGCCTATTGTAATCCAATGCACCGATCAAACCCCCAAATTTCATAAGTAGCCCATGAACGCCCAACAAATCCAAGACTTAATCCATGCCGGCATTCCCGGCGCCGAAGCCCGTGTAGTGGGCGAAGATGGCGTACATTTTGAAGCCACCATTATTTCAGAGGCTTTTCAGGGGAAACTACCCTTGGCCAGACATCGCATGGTTTATGCCACGCTGGGCACATTGATGGGCAATGAAATTCACGCTTTGGCACTGCGCACTCTGACTCCGCAAGAAGCACAAGCTTCTCATTAAAACTTTCAACCAGAAGAAAAGTACATGGCAAAAATTATTGTTACCGGCGGCGAAGTATTGAATGGCGAAGTCCAAATTTCCGGCGCTAAAAATGCGGTTCTCCCCATCTTGTGTGCAACCTTGCTGGCCGATAGTCCGATTTCGATCGGTAACGTGCCGCATCTGCACGATGTAACTACGACGGTTGGGCTGCTCGGCGCACTCGGCGCACAATTGAGCATCGATGAAAAGTTGACTATCACAGTCGATCCAACCCATCCGATCAATACCGTCGCGCCCTACGAATTAGTTAAAACGATGCGCGCTTCGATTCTGGTACTCGGACCTTTGCTGGCGAAGTACGGTCACGCCGAAGTGTCGCTGCCCGGTGGTTGCGCGATTGGTTCGCGCCCGGTCGAACAACATATTCGTGGTCTGATTGCACTGGGTGCCGATGTTGTTGTTGAAAATGGGTTTGTGAAAGCTAAATGTGATCGCCTAAAGGGTGGCCGTTACGTGTTCGATATGGTCACCGTCACCGGTACTGAAAATGTCTTGAGCGCAGCAGTATTGGCGAAAGGCACGACTATTCTGGAGAACTGCGCCGAAGAACCGGAGGTCGTTGATCTGGCACGTTGCTTGATTGCGATGGGTGCGAAGATTGAAGGTGTTGGCACCACCAAGATGATTATCGAAGGTGTCGATAGTTTACGTGGCTGCCATTACGACGTAATGCCGGACCGCATCGAAACTGGCACGTTCCTGATTGCGGGTGCGATGACGGGAGGCCGGGTCGTGTGCAGAAAAACCCGTGCCGGAATTTTGGATGTTGTTTTGCAAAAACTGGAAGATGCTGGCGCCGAAATCACAACAGGTGCTGATTTTATCGAGTTGAATATGCACGGCAAACGCCCGAAGGCTGTTAGCTTGACCACGGCACCGTATCCGGCGTTCCCGACCGATATGCAGGCGCAATTCGCGGCGATGAATTGCATGGCGGATGGCGTTGGCGTGATCAAGGAAACGATTTTTGAAAACCGTTTCATGCACATGAATGAATTGATGCGCCTCGGCGCCGATATCCAGATTGATGGCCACACCGCAATCATTCGCGGCGTTGAAACATTGACCGGCGCACCGATTATGGCGACCGATCTGCGTGCATCGGCATCGTTGGTGTTGGCCGGCCTGGTAGCGAAAGGTGAAACCGTCATCGACCGGATTTATCACATTGATCGTGGTTACGAAAATATCGAAGAAAAACTCAGTGGTCTGGGAGCGAAGATTCGTCGTGTGCCGAGTTGAGTCTTGAATCCGAAAAAAACGGAGTAATAAAAAAGGCAGCTTGGGCTGCCTTTTTTATTTGCGACGCCATGTTGCGATCAGAATTCCATTCTTAATCCCAGCGACAGGGTATCTTGATCCAGCTTGTCGCGGCCGATCATTTTTTCGTAGTAGATAAAGCCGGAGCGTCCTTTCGTAAGAATCATCGAAAGCCCCAGTCCAACCCGGAAGAAGCTCTTGTCTTGTGGATCACCGGTTACCGAAATTGGCGTGCCGTTCGGATCGTAAATAAACGAGGCCTGTATCGTTTGCGGGTCGTCCTTGAATTCGCGTTCCCACTCAATTTGCAGATGCGGCATCAACACGCCCCAATCAGTGCTGTGGCTGTAAGCAAATTTAGTGCCGATGACGGTAGCGATCGATGTCAGGCTACGATCTTCGATATGCAGGCCCAAGCCCGAACCGTTTCCACTCAGTAGAATTTCATCGTACGCATCGAAATCCAGTTTCGTATAAGTCAAGCGGCCATACGGACCGATTGCCAAGCCACCTTTCTGGAAATCGCGTCCGAATGTAAATGCCGCCGATAACATGCTGCCATCGGTATTTGCATTCGCAATCTGGTCAACCGTGGTGAAACCGCCACCGAATAAGGGCAGGGTGTAGCTGATGTGCCGTTGCAGATCAAAACTATTTTGACCATAAGTCAGCACGGCATCGGCGTACCAGTTATTTTGTTGGTAGAACGTGCTGTAGGCAGAAGCACTCCAGCCCTTGGTGTCGACACTGCCATCACTTCCCGGCAAGGTGGTTCCTTGGCGAGTGAAGCCGAGCGCTGCACCGACAATCAGGCGGTCGTTCATTCGATAATCGACACCGGCACTTAAGCCGTTGATATCGTAATCAAAGGCTGGATTGATCGAGCCTTTCTTGGCTTCACCGCGGCCGATCGAACCGCTAGCGAAGAAACCCCAGCGTTCAAAGTCCCCCGAATTTTTTGCAGCGTCCGTTGCATTGGATTCACCGGTAAATGCGCCAGCCAGACTGGCAAGAGATACGCTGCCTGTTGATGTATTGAGCGCGAGGCCGCCAAAGCTGGTGCCACCGGTGCCGCTACGTAGTGCAGCAATGCGTGCTTTCAGATTCTGGAATTGTGATTGCGCCGCAAGCATTGCAGCATTTGCTTGCGCGAATGCAACATCCGAGAACAATTCATCCAGTGCATGGATGGTGTCCTGTGGATCAATGCCGGCCGATCCAAGAATGCTTTGGCATTGTTGCAGCAAATCACTTTGTTGCGC
>JBDTTC010000343.1:0-5647 GCA_039930825.1 Arenimonas sp. | reverse complement strand
GGTTTGATGTCGCGTCTGGTTGTTCCATATGTGAAAGCCGCCGTGATTGATCGCCGCATGTTCATGAACAAAGGCCATCCAGCACGCCGTTTGTTGAATTCACTCGCTGAAGCGGTCGAAGGCAATAAGGGCGAGGGTCCGCAAGAACGTGAACTACTGCAGAAAGCAGAAAACACGGTGGATATATTGGTTGCCGAATTCAACGAAGATATGGCGATTTTCGAAACACTGGAGCAGGAGCTTCGCAGCTTCCTTGACCAGCATCGTCGTCGCATGGAATTGGCGGAACGCCGTGCAACCGAAGCACAACGCGGCCAGGAACGTCTCGAACAAGCGCGGACTTTGGCTTCTGCGGAATTATCAAAACGCGTATCAGGCTTGAACCTGCCGCCGGCAATCGACGATTTCTTCAGTCGTTGTTGGGCGCATCACCTATCGATGATTGCCTTGCGCGAAGGTCCTGATAGTCAGCCTTGGAGTGCTGCGCTTGGTGTTGCCGATGCCTTGCTTGAGCTGTTACCTACTTCGGAACATCCAAATCGCAGGGCCATTGCACCGTCAATGATCAATATGCGTGAACCGCTTGAGACAGTCTTGGCGAGCTCGGGTATTACCGGTGAATCAGCCCAGCAAACCATTCGCGGTCTGCAAGTTAGCATGGAATCCATGGTTCAGCAGCCTGCCACAGTGCAAATTGCGACACCTGCCGTCGAAGAACGCAAGCCGCTGCTTTCGGTCGTATCCAATAAGGATAATCTCGATTACAACGTTGAAGACATTCCGGTGCTGCGTAATCTTGCCGTCGGCATGTGGGTGCATCTCGCAGCAGATGACGACAAGCTGCATCCAGCAAAATTGTCATGGATAAGCCCAATTTCATCGCGCCTTATGTTCGTCAACCGGCGTGGTGTTCGGGTGCTTGTTGCATCACTTGAAGAGCTGGCCGCAATGAAAAAACTAGGCAAGCTCGTTGTGCGCGAACAGGAAAATCTGTTCGACCAAGCCATGCAAAGCGTGATGGGTCGCTTAAAGACCGAGGGTAACTAAGTCTTGGCTCAATAATCCTCGTGATTTATTGAAGGATAAGCGTTAAATCCGGTAGCATCACCTAGTCGCCCTGCCTTTGAGCGGGGCATAGTCCTGGGGAAAGATGCGCATGTCGGTCACAATTGCTTTTGTAAAAGAAACTGCAAGCGGCGAACGCCGTGCTGCGCTGTCGCCGGAAACCTGCAAAAAGCTGCTAGCGCTCAAAACCCGGATACTAATTGAACGCGGCGCCGGATTGAATGCGCATTTCACTGACGAGAGTTATGTCGGCGCAGAAATTTCCGATAGGCGCGATGAAATTCTGTCGACAGCCGACGTGCTTGTTTGTGTTCAATCGCCGCCCAATGCCGATCTGGCAAAATTAAAGTCCGGCGCGGTCGTGATGGGACTACTCGCGCCGCATGCAGATGCAGCACGCGTGCAAGTTTTTATAGATAAAAAAACCAGTGCCTTTCCGCTGGAAAAATTGCCGCGTACGACACGCGCGCAAGCAATGGACGTATTGTCGTCACAGGCCGGCATGGCAGGTTACAAGGCTGTATTGATGGCCGCGCAGTTAGCACCGCGTTTTTTTCCGATGTTGACGACTGCGGCAGGTACCATCCGCCCATCGAAGGTGTTGATCATTGGCGCGGGCGTTGCCGGCTTGCAGGCAATTGCGACCGCGCGTCGTCTGGGTGCTCAAGTCGAAGGTTTTGATGTGCGTCCGGAAACACGTGAACAAATCGAATCGCTCGGCGGGAAGTTTTTGGATCTTGGCGTGTCGGCTGCTGGCGAAGGTGGCTATGCACGTGCATTGACCGATGAAGAACGTGCAGAACAACAGCGTCGTCTGGGCGAGCACCTTAAAAATGTTGATGTGATCGTGACCACCGCCGCTATCCCGGGTCGTCCAGCGCCGAAAATCATAACGGCCGCAATGGTGACTAATTTGAAACCAGGTAGCGTGATTGTTGATCTGGCTGCCGAAACGGGCGGAAATTGCGAACTGACCAAGCCGGGCGAAAATTATGAAGTTAATGGAGTTTTGATTTCCGGGCCTTTGAATCTCCCAAGCCAAGGCGCAATGCATGCCAGTGAAATGTATGCCCGCAATGTATTCAATTTCCTGTCATTGATGATCGATAAGGAAGGGGCATTCAAACTTGATTGGGATGACGAGCTGATCGCGAAGACATGCTTGACGCATGATGGTGTCAATAAATCCTGATTGATTGTAGGTCGGGCCCTGGCCCGACGCCTTACAAGGAATGCAATGCAGCTGCTGTCGGGCCGGGGCCCGATCTACGCAAAATTACAATTTAGGTTCCGGTGCAATACCGGGGCCACCGTCTTCCAGCCATTGTGTACGTTGTTGTGGCGTGAGCGAAGCCCACAAACGACGCAGTCGTTTTTGCCCTTCCGGGGGAAGTGTGCGG
The DNA here is from genome assembly GCA_039930825.1 of Arenimonas sp. GTDB lineage: Bacteria > Pseudomonadota > Gammaproteobacteria > Xanthomonadales > Xanthomonadaceae > Arenimonas. Next base: position 3,182 of record JBDTTC010000343.1, on the reverse strand, counting down.
ATGTAGCGCATGCTTTCACGCATATTCTGGCGTTGCTTGGGCGTCATTTCCTGGAAGTTTTGTACGCCCTCGCGGAGAGCTTCGCGCTTTTTCGGCGGCAGGCTTTTCCAGCGCTCATAGCGTTCAAGAATTTGCACGCGGCGCGAGGCAGGCATCGTATCCCAGCGTTGCGAAAAATTTTGCAGATCTTTTTGTTGTTCCGCAGTCAATTGTTTCCAGCTTGGTACGCTAACGCCTTGAGGCACCTCAGCTTGCTGCGCAAATGCAGTACTTGCAAACATGCATAAAATGAAAAATGTGATGCGTAACATTACAAGCTACCTTGCAGATGGGGAGAAACTTCGACCGGTGCATCTGCAAGCCATGTCAGCATGTCGGCATCAGCGTCGTCTTCGGCGGAAATATACACCGTATCTTGCTCCGTAATAGCTTTGGCGGCCTGGAATTGCGGCAAAAAAACGGAGATACCCAGTGCGATGGCGAACGTCGCCGAGATAGGTATCAAAAAAGCCCTAAATCGACCCGGTTTTTGTTGCGACAGAGTGTCGCGCCGCATCAGGCGAAGACGATTAGCCGTCGCAACATCGAGTGTAGCCACCGAGTGTTCAAACACGGCGCGGGATTTTTTATTGATTGTGTCGTGACTGTTCATTGCCAGTCCTCCAGGTGAATTCTAAGTGCATTCATCGCTCGCGATAAATGGGTTTTGACTGAGCCATCAGAACAGCCCATGGCGGCAGCTGTTTCCAGCACGCTTAAGCCCTGTAGCTCACGTAACAAAAAACATTCGCGCTGGCGGGCAGGTAGCGAGCGTATCGCTTTTCCGAGCGCATTCCATGAATTGTCATCGGTCAGACGGCGAAGTGGGTCTTCGTTATGGTCAGGCAAAGCTTCAATCGGATCTTCATCATTTTCGTCCGACTTTCCGAAGAATTGCATTACGCGTTTCTTGACGGCATTCCGACGATGCCGGTCAGTAAGCTGACGACGCAGGATGCTCCAGAACAGCGGCGACCATTCTGCTGATGGTTTATCGCGATATTGCAGGAGCTTGATCATCGTATCCTGCACGACGTCCAACGCGTCTTCGCGGTGACTAAGTGCAAGCTCGGCCATACGAAATGCGCGGCGCTCCACGCCCGCTAGAAATTCGTCGAGCGTAGCGGGTAAACGAATCGCCGCGTCATCGGCGGCGATTTCGTTTGAGCCGTTTTGCTCAAATACCATTTTAGTAATGGCGGCGGTCAAAACGGTTCTCGCGACGCTGGCCGATGCGGTCGTACTTTGCATCAATACGATCACCACGACGGTCAAGCTTGTTTGCGCGGTGTTCGTGACCTAATGCATCCTGGTGTGCCGCACGGGCATCGAGGCGGGCATCAATTACATCGCCACGATGATCCCAGCGGCGTTCTATGCGGTCGCCACGGTCAGCAGCCTGAGACAGGCCAGCGCAGAGTAAGAGCGGAATCGAGAGCCAAAACATGGATTTCATAGTGCCGGTTCCTATTGTTGGGGGCAATCATAAAAACGCCCGGCACCTGAATTCGTTGACCTATTGCCCAGATTATTCAGCTAGCGGTTATGATTAGGCAGACACAACGGGGAGTTGCACCAAATGGATGGTTTTCTAGCGCTTTACGTCTTCATGCTGGCCGCATTTACCGGTTATGAAATTATCGGCCGCGTGCCGGTAATTTTACATACGCCGCTGATGTCAGGTTCCAACTTCGTCCATGGCATTGTTCTAGTCGGTGCAATGGTAGTTCTTGGGCATGCAGACACGACATTTGAAAAAGTGATTGGCTTCATCGCCGTTTTGATGGGAGCGGGCAATGCGGCGGGCGGCTATGTCGTGACTGAGCGCATGCTGGAGATGTTCAAGTCCAGCAAAAAGCCGGGAGCAGAAAAATGATCGAGTCATTTCTGCCTGTATTGGTAAAAGCCTGCTATATGGCGGCGGCCTTGCTGTTTATCCTCGGTATTAAACGTATGGCCTCACCGGTGACCGCGCGCAGCGGTATTCAGTGGGCCGGTGTCGGCATGTTGCTTGCCACCTTTGCCACTTTTTTGACGCCCGGTTTGCATAATCTCGCCCTGATATTTATCGCGGTTGCGCTAGGCACGGCAGTAGCCTGGATATCCGGTAAAAAAGTGGCCATGACCGACATGCCGCAAATGGTGGCTTTGTACAACGGTTTGGGCGGTGGTTCGGCCGCAGCGATTGGCTTTGTCGAATTAATGAAATTTTCCAGCGGCAGAACCGAAACGCCATCGCAAACGACGCTGGTGTTGGCCGTTGTGGGGGGCTTGATTGGTTCCATTTCGCTGACCGGTTCAATCATTGCGTGGGCAAAACTCGATGGCCGCATGGACAGAAGATTTACTTTTCCTGGCCAGCAATGGTTTAACGGTTTGATTTTTCTTGCATCGGTGTTGTTGGGCATTGGCGTAATATTTTTCCTGCAACAACCTATCATCATTGGCTTCTTCGTTGCTGCGCTGGTGTTTGGCGTATTAATGACACTGCCCATCGGCGGCGCAGATATGCCCGTAGTGATATCTCTTTATAACGCCCTCACCGGCTTGGCAGTCGCGTTTGAAGGCTATGTGCTAGGTATTGAAGCGTTAATTATTGCCGGTATGGTGGTCGGTGCAGCCGGCACCATGTTGACGCAGTTGATGGCCAAAGCCATGAACCGGCCGATCAGCGGTGTGTTGTTCAGTAATTTTGGTGCAAGCGGCGAACAGCAAGCGATTGATGGCGCACAAAAACCAATTGAAGCGGGTGACGTTGCTGCCATGATGGCGTATGCCGAACGTGTCGTGATTGTGCCCGGTTATGGTTTGGCCGTTGCACAGGCGCAGCACAAGGTCTGGGAACTCACACAGCAATTAATTAAACGTGGGGTCAAAGTAAAGTTTGCCATTCATCCGGTAGCGGGTCGTATGCCTGGCCATATGAATGTATTGCTGGCAGAAGCTGGCGTTCCGTATGACTTGATTGCCGACATGGACGATATCAACCCCGAATTTCCGAATACCGATGTCAGCTTGGTGATTGGTGCTAACGACGTAGTGAATCCGGTCGCAAAAACCGATCCGGCTTCACCCATTTACGGCATGCCGATTCTGGATGTGTCCTTATCGAAAAACACGATTGTGATTAAACGCGGCAAGGG
>JBDTTC010000342.1:0-5504 GCA_039930825.1 Arenimonas sp. | reverse complement strand
ATCATCGCGGCAAATGGATTGTCGTGAATTTCTGGGCGACCTGGTGCGAACCGTGCAAGAAAGAAATTCCCGACTTCAACAAGCTTGATGCTGCACGTGAAGATGTTGAATTCATCGGCTTGGCATATGAAGAAATCGAACGCGCCGACATGGACTCCTTCCTGAAAGTTATCCCGATCAATTACCCAATGGCGATTTTGGATGTTTACAGCCCGCCGGCCGATTTTGATACCCCGGTCGGTTTGCCGCTCACCTACGTGATTGCACCTGATGGCAAAGTGGCGAGTAAATTCCTCGGGCCGGTAACGAAGTTAGATCTGGAGAAAGTGATCATAGAGCCCGGAACCAAAAACGCCGCAAAATGATTCGCAAAGAATTCACGATCTCGGGAAAGGTGCAGGGTGTTTACTTTCGCGCCAGTACTAGAGAGCAGGCCTTAATACTGCATCTCAGTGGTCATGCCGCCAACCTTGCGGATGGTTGTGTACATGTACAGGCACAAGGTGATGCAGAGGCGCTGGACAGGCTAGAGCAGTGGCTACAGCGTGGCCCGCCAAAGGCTAAAGTGGTTCGTGTCGAGTGTGTCGAAATTGATGTAGTCGAATCGGAAGCCGGATTCCGAATTCGCTGATTTAGGTCGAGGCCTGATTTTGGCTATTGCGTAAGCCAAACAGCATGGTGATATTGATACGCCTGTTTTCGTAGCCATCCCTGAAATGAAAGTCATCTGTGGCGTGGAACAAATCGGAATTAAATACAACGGCTCTATTTTGACGGTAGGGTACCACTATCTCATTGGCGCCATTGTCAGACAGGAATTTATGTATTCTGGATTGCGCCGCTTCGGCCCCGCTGTTGAACTCGTTGAAGCTCCAGTCAGCAGGCGCTGCCTTATCCCATATTCTCAGGCCGCCTGACTTTTCATCAAGATTTGCCTCGTCCGGAGTAATCCAGAAGTTTAGATTGACCGCGGCAACATCACCGTGAAGTTGTATGCCTTTTAATTGGCTGTCGTATTTGAATGCCCACATTTGCATGAGCGGGTATTGACCGAAAATGTTCGGAAACTTTAGCTTCAGCTCATCACAAATTTGCAGTAGTAAAGGATCGGTAAACCCGTTTTCGAAAACCGCGCCCAGATAACCATCGGGATGATTGAAGTCGAACCACAGCGTGGATTCGAGACAATACTGTCGCAGAGCAGCGAGCGCTTCAGCAGAGAGCAGGTTGTCAATCCAAGTAATCCCCGGGCTTCTGGCGAAGTAATCCGCTTCCACTGCTTCAGTATCAAGTGACTCGGATAGTGCAACCCCCTTGAAATTGCAGGGCTGCAGATGCAGTTGTCGGTTGAAATGTGGCTGCATGTCGGCGAACAGTTCGTTCGGTATCGGGATGATCTCGGTGCGAGTGGCTTGCGGCAAAGCCGCTAGAATTCCTCGATATCGTAATGCCTGATCGGAAAATGTTTCATCTTTCAACGCTTTGGCTAGATAGTCGAATTGTTCGATGTCATGTTCTATCTTTGCGCGGGTAAGGAAGCGATGTTCTTTTAAATTGCTGGGCAAAATGGAATGGGCTTCAAACCGTTTGCTGCTGGCGAAATCGAAATCGAGCGCAGCTTTCCGCATATCGCCTAGTTCTTTCAGAATGTTGCCGCGGCTACGGCGGCATTCGGCATTCTCAGGTGCGAGTAGGCAGGCATGCTCGGCTGCCAGCAAGGCTTCATCCAGTATTCTAAGTTCTCGCGCTGCTGAGCTGAGCAAGGCCCAAGCTGATGCGGATTGTCTATTCAGCGAAATGGCTGCTTTCGCATGTTCGTAGGCCGCTGGGTAGGCTTCACAATCCATTAACAGAGCGGCGATGTTTTCATGCAGATCGGCGTTATTTGGCGCGAAGCGCAGTGCTCTCAGGTAGGCATCTTCCGATTCACTCAAGCGTCCGATTAAATGCAGTGTTCGTGCTTCCAGTAAATAGCATTCAAGTAAATCCGGCTTTGCTATTTGTGTTGCACGAAATTTTTCGACCGCCATTTCCAATTCGTTTTTGTGTAGGTGAATGAGCCCCGCGCAATACTGATAACCAAAAAAACCGGGCGATTTTGCGGAGGCCTGCTGGTTTACATTGGCAGCAACGGACACTGCCCCCATAGAAATCAATTTGAAAATACAGTCTGCCGTCAGGTCCGGATTGAAGTTGTCTAACTCGGCTGCGCGGGTAAATGCGGAAATTGCAGCTTCCAACTGGCCAGTAGTTTGCGCGATAACGCCGTAAAAATAATGTACGCGTGCATCTTCAAGTTGTTGCAAGGGGGCTAGTAACGTTCTGGCGCGGGCGAAATCGCTTTGCTGGATGCATTGCATGATTGAACGCAAGGCCAGGTCAATTTGAGGTGCAGTGGTTTGCATGAATGAATTATTTGTCGTCTTTAATGGGTTTAACTGATGTAGTGAATTTCTCTTTCTCAGGCTTGCCTTTGAGCGCAGGGAACGCAATCTTTGCGTCGGGCAAACTGTGGTCGGGAATGCGCTTTAGCAAGTCCTTGATCATCGTAATGCGGCCTTGTTTCTGGCTGTTGAAATCCACCACCGTCCACGGCGCGGTTTTGTTATGGCTCGCGGCGAACATTTCATCGCGAGCCTTGCCGTATTCGACGTACTTTTCCCGCGCCTGAATATCGATCGGTGACAGCTTCCAGCGCTTGGTTGGATCTTCCACACGCTCGGCAAAACGTTCTTCCTGTTCTTGTTGATCGACTGAAAGCCAATATTTGAGCAGCAGGATGCCTTCATCTGCCAGCATTTTTTCGAAAATCGGAACCTGCTTCAAAAACTGCGACACTTGTTCCGGGGTGCAAAATCCCATCACTTTTTCTACGCCGGCGCGGTTGTACCAAGAGCGATCAAACAGCACCATTTCGCCTGCGGATGGAAGGTGCGCGATGTAGCGTTGGAAATACCATTGGGTTTTTTCGACATCGCTTGGTTTCGATAAAGCAACACCACGACATTGGCGTGGTGGTAGGCAGGAAGTAATCGCATTGATCACGCCACCTTTGCCTGCGGTGTCGCGACCTTCAACAATAACCAGTACGCGCTTACCGGTGTGTTGCAGCCAGCGTGCTACTTGATTCAATTCGACTTGCAATGGTTCCAGCGCTTTTTCGTAATCTTTGGTTTTCATAGCATTCCCAATTCTAGGTAGGAGGGCCTTCTGGGCCCGACTTCATTAAAGCTAGTCGGGCCTAGAAGGCCCTCCTACTTACTCGCGTAACCTTGGTCTTAAATTAGCCAGATTACAGGGTTTGGTGCGTGAATCCAGTTGTGCGCAGATCAGTTTTTCCCAAGCGGTCTTACAGGCGGAGGTCGAACCGGGCAAACAAAATACGAAAGTATTATTTGCCAATCCGGCCAATGCCCGTGACTGCAATGTCGAAGTGCCGATTTCATCGAAACTCAGCACTCGGAACATTTCACCGAAGCCCGGCATTTCCTTGTCGAGCAAAGGCTTGATCGCTTCCGGTGTGGAATCACGTCCGGTAAAACCGGTGCCGCCATTGATCAGTACGCCATCTATTTTTTCTTCGGCAATCCAGCTCGAAACTTTTGCACGCAGCAAGTATTTGTTGTCGGGCAATAATGCGCGATCGAATAAATGATGTCCCTGCATTTTCAGCGCCTCACAAAGGAAATCGCCGGAACTGTCGTTTGCAAGACTGCGGCTGTCCGATACCGTCAGCACGCAAAGATTCAAAGCGGTAAATTCGGTACTAGAACTCATGCAGCCTCCGTCAGGATTTTTAATTCGTCAACCTGGCTTTCGCGGGTAAGTATGTTGATTAATTCGTCCATATCGCCGGTCATGATTTGCGGTAGGGCGTATAGCGTTAAACCTTCGACCCGATGATCGGTAATGCGTCCCTGAGGGTAATTATAGGTACGAATACGCTGGCTTCTATCACCGCTACCTACCTGCAATCGGCGTTCCTGTGCCTGCGTAGCCTGCTGCTTGCTGACTTCGGCTTCGTACAGTTTCGATTTCAATAAGGACATCGCCTGCGCACGGTTTTTATGCTGGCTGCGCTGGTCCTGGCATTCGACGATCAGCCCGCTCGGCAGATGGGTAATGCGAATCGCTGAATCGGTTTTGTTAACGTGTTGACCACCGGCGCCGGAAGCACGGAAAGTATCGACTTTCAAATCATTGGGGCGAATGTCGATTTCGTCAATTTCATCAAGCTCGGGAAGAATTGCCACTGTCGCAGCGGAGGTATGGATGCGGCCTTGAGTTTCGGTATCAGGAACACGCTGAACGCGATGGGTGCCGGATTCGAATTTGAATTTAGAGTACGCGCCCTTGCCTTCGATGCGCGCAATAATTTCCTTGTAGCCGCCATGTTCGCCGTCGCTGGCCGAAACTATTTCAACGATCCATTTTTTCTTTTCCGCATAGCGAACATACATGCGGAACAAATCACCGGCAAAAATGGCGGCTTCATCGCCACCGGTACCGGCGCGGACTTCCAGAAACAGATTGGCGTCATCTCGCGGATCTTTCGGTATCAATAACAAAGACAATTCTTCATCGAGTTCCAGGATACGCGCTTGCGCGACCGGAATTTCTTCGTCTGCCAGCTCGCGCATTTCGGGGTCATTGCGCATGTGTTCCGCCGAGACCAAATCTTTTTGTGCCTGGCGATAAAGCGCGAGATTATTCGCGACCGGTTCAAGCTGGGAATATTCTTTCGAGAGTGTGCGAAATTTCTGGTTGTCGTTCATTACCGATGGATCAGACAGTAAGTGTCCGACTTCTTCGTGACGTTCGGCCAGAATTTCCAGTTTTCGCAGCAGGCTAGGGGTCATGGGTGTTGAATCACTTTTCGTTATCTTGATTGTCGTTTGAATAAAGTTTTTCTGCGGCCCGCAATAAATCCGCATCGCCGCGTAGGGCCGCCTGTCTTAAAGCTGCTGTCGGTGCATGCAATAATTTATTGGTGAGCTTATGCGCCAATAATTCCAGTACGGTTTTCGGGTCCTGGCCACTGGTCAATTGCTCGCGTGCCTGTTCGAGCAAACTGTCACGCGCCTGTTCACCGCTGGAACGCAATTTTTTCAATGCATTCTGATTGCCCTGTGCTTGCGACCATGCGACAAAATGCTTGACCTGTAAATCGATGATTACCTCGGCCTCGTTAGCTGCTTCCCGTCGCGATGCCCTGTTGTCTTCGATTACCCGTTCCAAATCATCAACGGTATAAAGATAGACATCGGATAATTCGGCAACATCAGCCGCGATATCGCGAGGCACCGCGAGATCGAGCAAAAATACGGGTTTATGCTTCCGTTGCTTCAATGCCGATTGCATCGTCGCCTTATTCAGAATTGGTTCGCGACTTGCGGTTGCACTAATCACGATATCGGCCTCGAACAAATGACGGTCTATATCGTGCAAGGGCAGGGCAACGCCACCATGCTGGGACGCCAGTGTTTGTGCATGCTCCAGGGTGC
>JBDTTC010000341.1:0-2699 GCA_039930825.1 Arenimonas sp. | reverse complement strand
ATCACGAACGCAATGTGGCCGCCGTAGAAATGGCCGCCGTGCAAAACCATTTCCTGTTCTGCATCGATAATCGGATTGTCGTTGGCGCTGTTGAGTTCGTTTTCAATGGTTTGCTTGAACCATGGCAATGCGTCTTCGAGTACGCCGATGACATGCGGCGCACAACGCAGCGAATAACGATCCTGCAAACGTTTTTCATTACGCGGTGGACGGTCGGAGGCAAGATCTTCCCGCAAACGGGCGGCAATACGTTGCTGGCCTGCATGCGGTTTCACCGAGAAAAGGGTTTCGTCAAAATGGTGCGCATTTCCGGCACTGCCAATCACGGCATAAGCAGTAATGCGAGTGCTCAGGCGTGAAAGGTAATCGGCGCGTTTCCAGGCGAGACATGCCAAGGCTGTCATTACGGCAGTGCCGTTCATGATCGCCAGACCTTCTTTCGGTCGCAATTGAATAGGCGCCATACCGGCTGCACGCAAGGCATCGGCAGCAGAATGGATTTCGGTATTCACCATGACTTCGCGGTCACCGCACAGGGCAGCAGCGACATAGGACAAAGGCGTGAGATCGCCACTGGCACCTACGGAACCTTCAGCCGGAATTCTCGGAAGAATATCGTGTTTGAGTAATCCGGAAATCTGCTCAAGCAGACCGTAACTGACACCCGATACGCCTTTCGATAGCGACACCAGACGCGATACCAGAATGGCACGCGTTTCGACTTCATCAAAAAAACGGCCCAGGCCGCAGCCATGATAGGTGTAGAGGTGCGCAGGCAATTCGGAAATCATCGATGGTGGAATCGTCACCGTGCAGGAATCGCCATAGCCTGTGCTGACGCCATAAACAACGCCATCTTCGGCAATCAGGCGATCAACGAATTCTGCGCCTCGGCTTATGCGGGTACGGAAACTGTCCTTATCCGAAAGTTTCAATGCACTGTTGCGGGTTGCAACGGCAATGACGTCTTCGATGCTGATGTCGGACCCTTCAATAAGAACGGCATTGTTTTTCATTTCATTATTTTTCATCACGAACTGCCTGATCCCAAAACGGGAAAAAATTAAACCAATCGAAAGGTGATTCTGCTACCCGGTGCTCGAGCCAACCGGCATATTTTGTCGCTTGCTGCTCTATCAATTCACTGCGTTTATTACGCGGAGTCGCCACTGCATCTGCCAGCTTTTCCACTTTAAGCCGATAGCCCCTGCCTTCACGCAAGCAGACCATGGCATAGGCAGGGCAAGCCAGAAGCGAAGCAATCAAATACGGCCCGGCAGGAAATGGTGCCGGTTTTCCGAGAAACGGCGCATTCACCATGCGGTCACCGGAAGTCGGAACCCGGTCACCTGCAATCGCGATGATTTCACCGGCTGAAATACGGTCGGCCAACATCATCGCCGTAGGTGCGTTGAATGCCGTTACTTGCAGAAAATTGACGCCGGTATCCGGATTGATGCGATTCAGTATGCGATTGAAACTGGTCGCATGCGCCGTGTGCACCAGGATATTGATCTTGAATTTTCTTTTCCAGGTCGATGCCGATTGCATCAACTCGAGACAGCCAAGATGCGCGGTGACAATCAAACAGCCTTGCCCGTTTTCCAACTCGGTCCGGATGATTTTATGCTCGGATAAATCGACCGCATCGGCCGGATAGTTGCCGCCTATGGCCAGCAATTTATCCAGCAAAGTTTCTCCGAACTGGATGAAATGCCTATAGCCTTGCCACAAACCTGGCTCTTTCGTGAAAACATGCTGCGATTCTTGCAGGTGCTGCAAATATTCCATTGATGAGCGTCTTGCAACCGGACGTGTCAACCAGTAATAGCTAACCACCGGGTAAAGAAAAAAACGAAACGGCAGGCGACCGAATAGGCGATACATGCCATACAAAAACCATATGCCGGCAACAAAAGTACTTTCGCCAAAATCGGCCCAGTGATTTTTCTTCATGGCCGTTGCAACCGCCTGAAGAGAATCGCTGGCCAGGTAACAAGCATGATGAAGAAAAATTTAGCATGCATTTTCGAAATTCGAACATTGTCGCGAAGCGCATCGAAATGCGATACGCCGTCTTCCGGATAAATCACGCGGGTTGGACGGTTACGGACGCGAATGCCGCGCCAATGCGCACGCACCATGATGTCGATATCGAAATCCATGCGTTTGCCGATCGCATTACTATCTATGACTTTTATCGTGCTGGCCAAAGGATAAACGCGAAAGCCACACATGGAGTCGCGAATTTCGAATGAAAGCGTATTTATCCAGACCCAGATATGGGTTGCATAACGACCATACAATCGTGCTTTTGGCACCGATGTGTCATAGATCGGGCAACCGCAAATGACTTCGTCGGGATGCCCGCTGGCTTCCTGCAAAAAACCGGGAATATCGGCAGGCTCGTGTTGACCGTCTGCATCGATCTGTAGAACATGCGTATAGCCCTGCTCCGCAGCATTCCTGAAACCTGCCATCACTGCACCGCCCTTGCCCTGGTTCTCGGGCAAATGCATTACATGGACACGGTCTGGATATTTATTCCGCAAATCATCCAGCGCAAGCGAACATGAGGATTCCGAACCATCATCGACCAACAGACACGGCACATCGAAGGCCTGTATTTTTTCAACCAGTCGTGCCACTGGAGTGGCGTGGTTATAAACCGGCACGACGATAATAGGTTTGAATGATCG
>JBDTTC010000340.1:0-8008 GCA_039930825.1 Arenimonas sp. | reverse complement strand
GGGGATGATTGCGCCTGACCGGTTTCTGCAAATTGCCGAAGAATCTGGCCTGATCGTGGCGATTGGTCGCTGGGTATTGCGTGAAGCCTGTGTACAGGCAAAAAAATGGTTAGATAGCGGGGTTCAGAAAATGACGATCGCCGTCAATATTTCCGCGATTGAATTTCGCCAGCCGGGCTTCTTCGAAGGCGTGCAAAAAATACTGACAGACAGCGGCCTGGATCCGAAGACGCTAGAATTGGAAATCACCGAAAGCGTATTGATGCGCGATGTACAAAGCAGCACCGAAATACTTGCGAAGCTAAAAAGTATCGGAGTTCAGTTGGCAGTTGATGACTTTGGTACTGGGTTTTCCAGCTTGAGTTATTTGCAGCAATTTCCAATTGATGTGCTGAAAATCGACCGCTCGTTTGTCAGCGAAATAAAATCCATCGCCGATGATGGTTTCATCGTTAGTGCCGTTATCGGTATGGGCAACAGCCTAAAACTCCGAGTGATCGCCGAAGGTATAGAAAATGAAATTCAACTTGCGTTTTTGCAGGTTCGCGATTGCGAAGAAGGTCAAGGTTATTTATTTAGTCCGCCTGTGCCTGCGAGCCAGTTTACGGCCATGTTGAAGACCGGCATCAGCTCAAAGATCGATTTCTGAAGATTTTTACCTTGATTATTTTTAGCACCGTAGATTGCATATGTTAGTTAACGCACCGAAAAGTTGATGAATCATGAAGACAATCACCCAAAAAATCGGGCATTAAAATGAAAATAATGATAATGATGCAAACGGCTGTTGTCCTGTTCGCACTTGCCGCGCTTGGTGGCATCTTGATGGCGGGAATTCGCTTTAGCGGTCGCCCTCGACCACCGTCATGGTTGGCAATGGGACACGGCTTCATGGCGGCTGCGGGTTTGACATTGTTGATATACGCGGAATTGACGGTTGGCATACCTGCGCTGGCAGAACTGGCTTTAGGTCTTTTCATTGTTGCTGCAATGGGCGGCGCCATGATGAATCTGCTTTTCCACAGCAAGCAATTGCCGCTACCAATACCGCTAATGCTGCTGCATGCCACTCTGGCGGTTTCCGCTTTTGTAGTTTTGCTATGCAGTGTCTTCTGAAAGGGATCTAAAAAGTGGCTCCCTGCTCTGGCTTGTAAGAAATGGTTTGTTACACGCCTATTCTCGGCTACAAGAAGATTTGCAATTTAGAGTGCTCGTAGTCGGAGCCGGTATTGCCAGCGCTTTGATCAGCGACCATTTAGTTCGGGCCGGCATGACTGTTTGGTAATTGACAGCCGAGACAATGGCTAGGGCAGTAATTGGCATGTACGGACTTACTTCAATCAAAATCGATACGGAGTTGCAAGACTTGGTTGAGCGCAATGGCGAGGCCGACAGCCTGCTTGCGTGCTGATCTTGTAAACCTGCAATTGCCCGACTGTATCAAATTGCAAAAAGACCTGGTACCACAAGCGCCGACTTGTAAATGGAGCCGACCGCGTATTGCTAATGAAGCATTCTTGTAAGCGACCGTGCTGAACAGGCCATGCACTATGAGCGCTAGCGCACCGACCTCCCCGAGGTTCTGGTTAATTCTTACAACAACGTTTGCAATTCCGTTTGCACTGTCATCTTGGATGAGTGTACGGATAGACAATCCGGATGACAGGACCGAGTATGAAAACCGAAAAACAGAACAGCCCTGGGCGAACTCAGCTTTGCCAGCTGATCCAGCACATGACTATTACGATGATGACAACCGTGGATGACAAAGGTGTTCTTGTCAGCCGGCCCATGTCACCACTTTTACTTGATGGTGATGGCTCGCTTTGGTTTTTCACCGATGTGCGTGCCGATAAAGTCAAACAAATAGACGGCATAAACCTGAATTTTATCGATTCCGCACGGGCCACCTATGTCTCGATCTACGGTCGCGGCGAAATACATACCGAACGCACTTATATTGATCGCTTATGGACCCCTTTCGCAAAACCCTGGTTTCCGGAAGGTCCCGATTCAAAAAATCTTGCATTACTAAAATTTGTACCTGATTCCGCCGAGTACTGGGATTCTTCGCATTGCAAAATGGTTCGGATACTCGCGGTAGCAGCATCAGCATTATTGGGTAAACCCGTCTTGATGGGCGAGCATGAAATGATCGGTGAACTTTCCGAGCAAGCCCGGAAAACGGCATCCGGCTGAATACCCGATCGTTCTGTTCGCAAGCGCACCGAATTATCGATTGGATAGTTCTACTCTGTTCTCGCATTGGGCAAGTTTTAATTCATGCCTGGTTTTCGCGGCAGGCCAAGTCCGCCGCCCGTTGTTTTGTTTCACATTTGCAAAGGATTTCTCATGAAACGTTTACTACTAATTCCTGTTCTGATTATCGGTGCAAGCTTGACAGCATGCGTTGAAAAACAACCTGATGTCGTCCTGGTTCCCGTGAATCAACCTGATCCGGTCGTCATTGCCGGACCTGCTGGTGAAAAAGGCGATACCGGCAATCAGGGAACGCAGGGTGATACCGGCATGCAAGGTGATCAGGGTAATACCGGCAACACTGGCGATACCGGTGCGCAAGGCGACCAAGGCAATACCGGCAACACCGGCGAGCAAGGCAATCAAGGCAATGACGGCGAACAAGGCGAACAGGGCGTTGATGGTAGCGATCGCAAATAAGCAAACGATACGCAATTCTGCTGTTTGACCCGGGCAGCGGAATCCACAGGATTTCGCTGCTTTTTTACACAACAAGACAATTCAAGGAGAGTCACATGAGCTTGGGCACAATTCTTTTAATCATTCTTATTCTGATGCTGGTAGGCGCGTTGCCTAATTGGGGCCATAGCAGAAGCTGGGGTTACGGACCGAGCGGCGGCCTGGGCTTAGTTGTCGTGATTGTAATTGTTCTGGTATTGATGGGCCGCTTGTAATGTCTCGCCATCTCGCTGTATTAAAGCAAACAAGATTTTGTTCCGGCGCAGTACTTTTCGGCGTGCTGAGCTTATCGTTGAGCGCTTGCAGCGAGATGGCCAAACAATCGGTATCTGCCGGCACTGGCCCACAACCCACGTTGCTGGCACCGCAGAAAAATCTGATACCAACCGTCAACATCGCACCTGCCATCGGCTGGCCGACAGGTTTAATGCCGACACCTGTTGCCGGCACGGTGGTGACTGCGTTTGCCGACAAGCTCGAACACCCGCGTTGGCTTTATGTCTTGCCGAATGGCGATGTGCTCGTCGCGGAAACCAATGCACCGCCCAAGCCCGATGACGGCAAGGGCATCAAGGGCGCTGTGATGGGTGCCGTGATGAAAAAAGCGGGCGCTGCGGTGGCCAGTGCCAACCGCATTACTTTATTAAGAGACACCGATGGCGATGGCGTCGCCAATTTACGTTCGGTATTACTAGAAAATCTGAGCTCGCCCTTTGGTATGGCTTTGGTGGGCAATCATTTATACGTGGCCAATTCGGATGCAGTGATCAAGTTCCCTTACGCAAGCGGCGATGTTCGAATCACTGTGCCAAGCACCCAAGTCCTTGCGCTGCCTGCTGGAAGAATTAACCACCACTGGACGAAAAATATTATTGCCAGCGTCGATGGCAGCAAGCTCTATGTCAGCGTTGGTTCGAACAGTAATGTCGCCGAACGGGGAATGGAAGTTGAATTCGAACGTGCGGCGATTTGGGAAGTTGACATCAATTCGGGTAAGCACCGAATTTTTGCATCGGGTCTGCGCAATCCAGTTGGGATGGCCTGGGAAGCGCAAAACGGTGCGCTGTGGACATCGGTCAATGAACGCGATGAACTCGGCAGCGACTTGGTGCCCGACTATATGACGTCAGTACAGGATGGTGGCTTTTATGGCTGGCCTTACAGCTATTACGGCCAACATGTTGACGGCCGCGTAAAACCGCAAAATCCGGCACTAGTCGCGAAAGCAATCGCACCGGATTATGCCCTTGGGCCACACACGGCTTCATTGGGTCTGTGTTCTTCAATAGGTACAACATTACCTGCTGCTTTCGCTAACGGTATGTTTATTGGCCAACACGGCTCCTGGAATCGCAATCCGCAGAGTGGCTACAAAGTTATTTTCGTGGCATTCAAGGACGGCAAACCGGTCGGCAAACCTATTGATGTGCTGACGGGCTTCCTGAGTACAAAAGGTGAAGCCTATGGCCGTCCTGTTGGCGTAACACTCGATAAAAAAGGTGCATTGCTGGTTGCCGATGATGTTGGGAATACTATCTGGCGCGTAAGTACGCCGAGCAGATTGAAAGTTAGCAGAGACGGCAGCCGTGAGCACCCATTCCGGATTTCTTCGATTGCATCACAATGAGCGATGTAGGGTGGAACCGCCGCAGGCGATTCCACCAAAGATTGCGATGGTGCTTGGTGGATACGATGGCGTTCGGTGGGATCCACCCTACGGATATTTTTGATTGGGCTTATGGCTTACATAATTCATGTGTACGTTTACTCCAGGATGCTATCCAGCCCGGAAGCTCCTCTGCAGGCATCGGGCGGGCAATGAAATAGCCCTGCGCCTGATCGCATTCGGTACGGCGTAGAAATTCCCAATCTTCACGGTCTTCGACGCCCTCCGCCACCACTTGCATACCAAGTTGCTTGCCCAGTCCGAGGCTAGCGTTATACATCGCGAGTACGGTTTCATCATGCCAGGCACCATGCACGAAACTGCGGTCTATTTTCAATTCATTGAATGGAATGTCGTGCAACTGTGTCAGTGATGAATGGCCTGTACCGAAATCATCAATGGATAATCCAAATCGTTTGAGACGAAGTCTGGTCAATACCTCAAGCGGCATGCGATGGTCCATCATCAAACGGCTCTCGGTGACCTCCAGCAAAATATCCGATGGCGCTACACCTGCCGCACTCGCGGTCGCCGCAACGAAATCGGCGAAATTCACCGATATTAAATTGTCCATCGACACATTTACGGCTACTCGCAGGTTCAAACCTTCCTGCTGCCATTGCCGTATTTGTTTCAATGCATTGGTCAATATTACCCGCGTCAGATCATCGATCAAGCCATGGTCTTCAGCCAAGCCGATGAACATATCCGGAAGTACCAGCCCATCGATAGGATGGCGCCAACGTGCCAACGTCTCAACACCGATCACGGCGCCGGTGGCGAGTACTACTTTTGGCTGATAGAAATTGACCAGCATGTCGGTATCAATCGCATTTTTCAATTCATCGGCGCGATAGTTCTTGCTGGCTTGCTGATGCATTCGCGCCGGACGCCATTTGTTCACCATGGATGCCAAGCCATCGAGCGAGACCGGTTTTTTCAAATGGCCCAATACCGTGATGTGGTGTGCCTGCACCAGTTTTTCCGCCGCCTGCAAAACGCGTTCGTCCTCACCACTTATCAGGACAAGACTACCTTTGTAATTATGCTCGACAAGCATGCGGACGAATTCAATGCCGTCCATCTCCGGCATATTCAAATCCATCAGAATCAAATTCGGGGCATTGCTGTAGGCATCGACTAGATCGAGCGCCGCCAACCCGCTTTCGCAGGTTACCACCGAGTTGTAACCAAGCCCCGAAAGCATATGTGCAAGCAGTTTGTGCATGAAAGATTCATCATCGAGAATCAATATCTTTATTCTCGAATCATCGTTCTTGAATTTATCGTGATGCTGATCCCCGTACAGGACCAGCAGCGAGTCTAGGAACATCATGACCGCCTGCAGCTCCCGTTCAAATAAAGGTAACAGGCCCATCAACTTTTTCGTATCGCCGGCTTTGCCAGCGGCTTCCATCTGCACGCATAAATCCCCGAGTATCCGGGCCCCCACTGCGTGTGCCGACGCCCTTAGTTTGTGTGCAAGATCTCCGGCCGTGGAAACATCGCCATCAACACAGGCCGCTATCAGTTCCACTGCAATTTTTCCCGCCGATACCTGAAAATCGCTTTGAAATTCACGAATGATCAGCGGATCTTTTCCTACCAGATTTTCGAGCACGCTCTGATCAACAACGAGTTTCGAGACTAGTACGGTTTCGGATTCTGCTTGCCACTGCTTGCCTGAATCGGCAGTCGGCAACCAGGTGTCGAGCATTAATTTAAGAGCGGATAATTTCAGCGGCTTGCATAGGTAGGCGTCCATGCCTGCCGCTCTGCATTGATCGGCTTCGTCATGCTTCGCGGTTGCCGTGAGTGCGATAATTGGTATGCGGCGCAAACCGCGTTCTTGAGTGCGAACGGCTGCGGTTAGTGCATAACCATCCAGTTCCGGCATATGCAAATCAGTCAGCAACAAGGCGTAGTGGCCGCTTTGCCAAAGTTCGAATGCCAACCGACCATCACCCACCACATCGGCCACAAACCCGAGTAAAGAAAGCTGGCGTAAAATCAGTTTTTGATTGAGCATATTATCTTCTGCGACCAGAATTATGTGCTCGCTTTGCACAACAGCGTCATACGCCAAGGGCTTCAAATCTGTGTCGCACTTTAATGGCTGGCATGCGACCGAATGGGTAAAATCGGATTTACTTGTTGTACTCGACGATGCCTTGAACAAGAGCAGATTGATCACACGATAAAATTCCTGATAACGCAAAGGCTTTGCGATATAAGCATCGCAACCTGCGACTCTGGTTTTTTCTTGATCATCTTTCATTGCCATCGCGGTCAATGCAATCACGGGAATAGCCACGGTGACCGGATCTTTTTTCAGCAAGGCCGTCGCTGCAAGACCATCCATGCCTGGCAACTGAATATCCATCAGGATTAAATCAGGCTGATCCGTCCGCGCGATTACTAAGCCGCATTCGGCATCGACTGCACACAGCACGGTGTGGCCGACATTGGTCAGCAACAGCGAAGCTAGTTTCATGTTCGCCGGATTGTCTTCGATCACCAATATCCTGGCCATCAGGATGATTTTCTACGTGAGATATTTTTCGGATACTTTCCAACAATGACTTGGCTAGACGTTGCTATTTCAGAGTCGATGGAATCGCTTCCCATTTTTGTTTTTTCGGCTTTTCGCAATGGTAACCACACCGAAAATCGGGCTCCGGTGCCTTCTTCACTAGCCACGGCGACGGTTCCGCCATGCAGCTCTGCCAATTGCTTGACCATGGCCAGACCAAGGCCGGTGCCTTCGAATTTTCTCGCAAGACTGCTGTCAATCTGGCTGAAAGCCTTGAACAACTTCGGCATATTGCTTTTTGATATTCCGATACCGCTATCACCAACACATATCTCGATAAATTCACCGTATTCATTGTCTTCGAGTGCAAAATTATGAACTGGCCAGTTGTCAGAAACCACACCAACTTGTGCCCTGACAACACGCCTGGCACGAAGCGTTACCCGTCCTCCGTGCGAACTAAATTTCACGGCATTGGACAATAGGTTATAGACGATTTGTTTTGTCTTCCGCATATCTAGTTGCGGAAGACCCAGGTCTTCGCCAATTTCCAATTCCAGATGGATATTATGGGTTGCGGCTTTTTCCCGGACGATGGAAAAACTGCTTGAAAGCAAGCTACTCAGGTCCACCGATTCCAATTCCAGGGTCATCATGCCGGCTTCCACTTTCGACAGATCCAGAATGTCATTGATCAGTGATAGCAAATGTTGTCCACTGGTAAAAATATCGCCGATATATTCCTGCTGAATGTTATTCATCTGGCCCATGAAGCCGTCTTTCAAGGCTTCGGAGAAGCCGATAATTGCATTCAGGGGCGTCCGCAATTCATGCGACATTGTGGCAAGGAATTCCGACTTCATCCGACTGGCATGTTGTAGCTCGATATTTTTTTCCTGCAGGGCAAGTTCGAAACGTTTGCGATCGGTGACATCGCGGGCAGCGGCAAAAACACCTTGCAGTTTGCGATCACGATTATGGAAAGTGGCAGCGTTGTATGACACCACGGTTTCTTCGCCATTCTGGGCGCGCACGGTGAGTTCGTAATTGCTGACCCTGTTTTCGCTGAGTACGCGTTTGATCGCAGCATC
>JBDTTC010000339.1:0-4741 GCA_039930825.1 Arenimonas sp. | reverse complement strand
GCGATGTTTACGTTACCGCATCAATTCCATGTCGGCGTGGTTGAATGCCGTGATCAATCGCAATTGCGGACAGCACGTTGGTTGTTTCCCTTGTACATGCTGCTAATCGCCTTGCCGATCTTGCCGCTCGCACGCGCCGGTGATGCCCTGCTCGCACCGCATGGCATACCTTCGGATTTGTATGTGCTGGCATTACCTTTATCGCAAGGCAACGAAGCGCTTGCACTATTCGCATTTCTTGGCGGCTTAAGTGCCGCGACCGGCATGGTGATTATTTCAACACTTGCGTTGAGCGTGATGATTGGTAATCACTGGCTAACGCCTTTGCTTGTTCGCGGCGCATGGACACAAAAAACCGGCGGTGATTTGCGTGGCGCGGTATTAATGCAAAGACGCGTCGGCATTCTTGCGGTCGTCTTGTTAGCTTGGGCTTATAGTCGCGCCATTGCCGGCAACGATGCACTAGCCGATATCGGTGCGGTTTCCTTTTCCGGACTCGCCACATTAGCGCCAGCATTGGCATTTGCGATCTGGCGTCCGCAAACGCCTCCGCGTGCCGTATTGATTGGCCTGTTAGCTGCTGTGCTGGTCTGGGCCTGGGCATTATTGGTTCCGGCATTAGCCGAAGCCTCAGGCCCTGTGAGCTGGCTGAAAAATGGCCCATTCGGCTGGAGTTGGCTGGCACCAGATCATCTGCTGGGTCTGCACGACTGGAGTCGTCTTGGTCGTGCCGTCGTGCTGAGTTTATTTGCCGGTACTGCCATTACTTTTTTTGCCGCTTCGCGTTTATCACCTGAGCCTACTATCACTCATACAGGTGAATTATCGCGAACCGCTTTACGTGAAGTTGCATTACGCTTTCTACCTGCTACACGAGTTCGTGCGGTACTCTCGGAATCAGCCGATGAAAGCCCGATGCTCGCCGTACTTGAACAACATGTCGAACGTGAACTTGCCGCCGTTGTCGGTGCTGCCTCCGCAAGGCTATTACTCAATGCAGCCCGGCGCGAACAAGGCACCGACCTCGATACTGTCGCCACGATTGTCGGTGAAGCTTCGCAGGCCTTGCGTTTCAACCAGCGCGTACTCGAAGCGGCCCTGCAAAATATGTCGCAGGGCATCAGCGTGGTGGATTCCGAATTGCGTCTGGTCGCATGGAATCGCCGTTATACCGAATTGTTTGATTACCCCGAAAACCTGTTGCGGGTTGGCGTACCGATTGCCGAATTGGTATCGCACAATATCGGAAAGGGCCTGGTAGGCGACGGCAATACCAATGTGGAAGTCCAAAAACGCATTGCCCACATGTTGGCAGGAACACCTTATGTTGCAGAACGCCGCTTCGGCGACAGCATGGTGGAAATTCGCGGCAATCCAATGCCGGGCGGTGGCTTTGTCGCCACCTTTACCGATGTCACCGATTATCGCCACGCGGAAACCGAACTCAAGCGCGTAGCCGAAACGCTGGAACAACGTGTTGCCGAACGTACTGCGCAATTGGCCGGGGCAAAAGGCGAAGCCGAACGCGCCAATCGTGCGAAGACGCGTTTTCTTGCCGCAGTAAGCCACGATCTTGCGCAACCCTTGAACGCTGCACATTTGTTTACGCATGCATTGGCACAACGACTAAAACACGAGCAATACCGCGGCGACGTCGGCAATATCGACGGGGCCTTGAATTCGGCCGAAAGTCTGCTGGCCGGCCTGATGGATATTTCACGACTCGATGCCGGCGGCATGGCACCGAAAATCCAGCCTTTCTGCGTGAACGATGTATTGCAACATCTTGCCGCCGAATTCCGCGTACTGGCAGAAGACAAAGGACTGCAATTGCACTGTGTGCCATCGCGTGCCTGGGTACGCAGCGATCCGCAATTGCTGCGTCGCGTACTGCAGAATTTTCTTGCCAATGCCGTGCGTTATACCGAGCAAGGCCGCGTGTTACTGGGTTGCCGTCGCCATGGCAATAACCTGCGTATTGAAATCTGGGATACCGGTCCAGGCATCGCCGAAAAAGATCAGACGCTTATCTTCGAAGAGTTTCGCCGCTTAAGCCATGGCGGCCAGGGCTTGGGATTGGGTTTGTCGATCGCCGAACGTATCGCGCATTTGCTCGGTCATAAAATTACGCTACGTTCGCGCGTCGATCACGGCACCGTTTTCGCACTCGATGTGCCGCATATCGCCGCGCAGCTCACCTTGCCTGAACCCGCGCCGGTGGCCGGTCCGCAAACGCCGCATAGCCGCGTGTTGGTTGTGGATAATGACCCTGATGTATTGCGTGCAATGCAGGTATTGCTTAGTGGCTGGCGTTGCGAAGTGTTGGCGGCACGCACCGCAGACGAAGCCGAACTTTTGGTGGAAACATCGCCACCGGATTTAATGTTGCTTGATTATCATCTCGACGCGAATTTGACTGGACTCACTTTGCGTCAACGATTGACCGCACGTATCGGTGAACGCCCTACCGTCATAATTACTGCCGATCACAGTGAAGCCGTCCGCCATGCAGTTGCCGCAAGTGGTTGCCAACTTTTGCATAAACCATTGAAACCCTTGGCACTGAAATCGGTGATGTCGAGATTGTTGTCGGCCAACGAAGTTTGATTCAGCACCCTACTAATTAATCCCCAAAAAAATAGCGTCATCCCCGAATGATCTCATCGGGGACCCAGCGCCTCTAAAATCCATTGCGAAGATACCAAATCCTCACATGTGCAAGCACGACGAAATTAGTTGCTGCTCGTTTAAGTCTAGCTTTCAACCTGGTGACTCGGGTCTTTCAATTCCAGAGTGCGCAACAAAACACCGGCCTGCGTACGATTGCGAACACCGAGTTTTTCAAAGATCGCACTCATATGGGCTTTTACAGTACGTTCCTGGATACCCAGATCATCAGCAATCTGCTTGTTCAGGCGGCCATTGGCCACATGCACCAGCACCTTGAATTGTTGTGGGCTCAGAGATGCAAGCCGCGCAGCATTCGCGATATCGCCGAGATTGGCCTTCGTGCCTGAAACTGCATCGCGAAGTTTTGGTGGCAACCATTGTTCGCAAGCAAGTACCGCACCGATGCCCGCCTGCAATTCAGCGAAGTCGGCCCGCTTGGTCATATAACCCGCCGCACCGTAGGCCAGCGCACGGCGGATAGTAACCGGATCGTCGTGCGCAGAAATCATCACGACTGCGACACCGGGATGTTCGGCCCGAAGTGATACCAAACCCATCAAACCATGACTGCCCGGCATATGCAGATCTAGCAATACCAGATCGGTAGTATCGGAATTCAATGACAATATTGCCCGTGCACTATCGAGGTCATCGGCTTCATCGACAACCGCATCGGGTATAAGACCACGCACCGCTTGCACCAAGGCTTGCCGGTACAGCGGATGGTCATCGGCAATCAGAATTCTGCTCATCGCGTGATGTTATGACATTTGGCAAAAAAAGTTGTGCGAAAGCTTACAAGGCCTTACTGCGATGTCCAACCGCCATCTACTGGAATCGCGGCACCGGTAAGATTGTGTGCTGCGGGACGACACAGCCACACTACCAATTCGGCAATTTCTTCCGGCAATGACATGCGCCCACTGGGTTGTTTTTCACGCAATAGTTCGCGAATTCCGGCATCGCGATCATCTCCGAACTCGACGGCGCGCGCGGCAATTTGTGGTTCGATCAATGGTGTCTCAACCCAGCCGGGACACAGACAATTAATGGTGACACCACCACTCGCACGCGATCCGGCCGATGCATATTCAAGCGCCGCCACTTTGCTTAATCCGATCAAACCGAACTTGCTGGCGACGTATGGCGCTTTATTGATCGAGGCAACCAAACCATGCACCGATGCGATATTAATCACACGACCATAACCTCGCTCTGCCATGCCCGGCAAAGTTAATCGCAAAGTATGAAACGCGGCACTTAGATTAATCGCAATTAATGCATTCCAACGTTCAACCGGCATATCGGCAACGGGCGCGGTATGTTGCACGCCGGCGCAATTCACCAATACATCAAGCGGCGACCAAGCATTTATTTGTGCCAGCATGGTTTCGATAGCGGCAGGATCACCTAAATCCGCATCGTAATATCTTGCTTCAGCCGCACCTGCATTCTCAATGGCTTCAATTGCATGGGCAATCTGCCCCGGCGACCCCAATCCATTGATGGCAACTCTGGCACCGGCTGTACCCAGTGCCTGCGCGATAGCAAGGCCAATGCCGGACGTACCGCCGGTAACCAGTGCTGTGCACTTATCGAGAAAGGGATCGGGCATCGGGAATTCATCGGCAGAATATTGTCAAACCACCATATCAGGATGCTGCGGCCGCGCCCTCGTACCAAAGTACAATGCCGTCCAGCGCTTTGATTGCTAAGGTAGCGGGATGAAAAACAATCTTGCGCTAACTTCGCTCGCGTTCGCCCTGCTTTCCGCTTCGCTTTTTTCAGGCGATTCGCATGCCGCCAATACCGACAATAAACTTCAATTGCTCTCTGAAATTCAACAGCGCGACTATCGCGGCAATGATGATTTGTTAAGCGCCGGACTCGGTGAGAATGGTCTTCGCAGTCCGATCGCTCCTGCATTATCGAATGCCGAGAAACCCAGCGCTGAAGAAGTTCGCCGGCGTGCAATCTGGACCAATTGGCGCGGCATTGCCGACCTATCAACAGGCGGCGGGTTTGGTGAATTCTATGGTTCGTTCGAACCGGTGCCTGGCCGCGAATATCA
>JBDTTC010000338.1:0-2386 GCA_039930825.1 Arenimonas sp. | reverse complement strand
CACTATAGCTTGTGACTGCGGCTCTACAGCCAAACCGCCGATGGTAGGTATTAGCTGCGGCAATAATTCAAGCTGCAACCGCAGCAGCCTATCGAGATGCAGTACTGCATCTTCGGCATTTCCCGTCCGCAAAGAATAATTCATGAGCCAAAGATGCGATTCCAAATCGCGCGGACTGTAGTGCAGCGCTTTTTGATAAAGCTTGAAAGCCAGTTCCGGATTCTTTTCGTTGTCAGCTAACTGCCCCAAAACACGATAGGCACGGCCTTCATACGGATATGCACGCAAAGCTGCCAATGCATTTTTTTTTGCTTCGTCCCGCAACTCCGGATTCTTTACTTGTTGCTCGGCCAATAAAAAAAGTGCTGATGAATGCCGAGGTCGCCAACTCAGGGCCTGCTCTTGATTAGAACGACTCAATGCATCCGCCATTCCCAAACTCAACACTCGCCAAGCAAGAACCAGCAAAAGCAGAACTAGAATAATACGCATGGTAAAACCAGACTTTGACCCTGCTTGATCAGCCATTTTTGATATCCGACTGCAAACTAATAATTCTGAGCTGGCCATTTTCTACCCGAAGGTCCAGACGAATATCGCCACGGCTCGATTGGGCTTCACCCTTGCCGCGTGGCATGACCTGCGCCTGATAACTCGCAATGACTACAATGTGCTCGTCACTGGTAAGCCAGGTAACGTGATCGAGTGAAATTTCGCGACTTTCGCTGCTTTCGAAAAGCTGGCGATAACTACGCAATACGGTTCGCTGCGGCGGTGCGCCTAGAATACTGAGATCGCGTGTAAATAAATTATGCAACGCAAAATAATCGCCTTCTTCATAAACCCGCGAAAACCGCTGCAGAAATTGTTTTACCAAAACATCGCTACCTGTATCGGACTGGGCTGCAGACAACTTGGGTAAAACTTCGGCCGCCGAAGCCAATGCTTTATCAGCTTTGCTGGCAGCTTGATTGTTGATTATTCCGTTATTTCCTCTAGTCTTACGGCCTCGCTTATTGCCTAGTTTCGCTTCATCAGGAACTGCCGCGATTTCGTTTTCAGCGAGTTGTGATTTGAGTTTTTCGGATGTTTTTTGTTTGTTTTGCAAAGCGGTAACCGCTGCCGAGGGCTTTAAAACAAGCACGGGGGCCGGAGCTGGAGTGGCGGTTTTTACTATCTGCACAGGTGCCGCGACGACTTGGACTGCCGGAACATCCTGCCTTTGTTCTGGCGCAATATTGCTTGCGGGCTCCGCAATAGTATTCATTTGGCTAATCGTCGAGTTTTCAACGACCGGAATTGCTACCGGTTCGACGAGGGCTTCAGCCGGTAATTCCGGCAACGGGGCAGACTCGTGTTCAGCTGCCGCGACAAGCACCGGCTGAAGATTGGGCTGCATCTGGCTAAACCACCAAAGCACCAGCAGCGCGCCTAGGCCAAGCACACTAAAAACGGCAATCGGAAGCCGCTTTATTGTGCGCGCGCTCAAAAAATGCGTGTCAGATTTACTTTCGCGCCATTGGGCCGGTTTTATTTCGCGGCTAAGCGTCAAATTTTTAGAGAGGAGCTGTGTACTTGAAAGCTGCTCATCGTACTGCCGACGACGCTCCGGCGTTCGCAATGCATGCCAAGCCCTGTTAATGCGTTCGGAAAACACCACTTCCCAGTCACTGGAGTTTTTATCCGGATGCAACCAACGCACTAGCAGACGGTAATGCAGTTTTATTTTTGCTTCTGCATCATCCGAATCAACGCCTAAAATCCGGTAGTGGTCACTTTCGGGGGCAAACAAAATTTGCTGAACATAAAACTCCGCCGCATGCCGGACGTCCTCCTGCGAATGCCGCGAACTTTCCTGTGCTGCCAACAGGCACTCCTGGTCACCCGAACTTATTTTAAGAAGCTCGGTTACACCATTCGGCAGCGCTTGTTGACGGGCAGAAGCAATCAAGTCGGTACGACTGATAAAAGTGAGTGCCTGCTCGAGCGCTGCAATCGTCATTGCTTGGTTAAGCGTTCCTTCGGCATGTCATTGCCGCCGCCATAGGAATAATAATCGTAGTCCCCTGCACCGTAGCCATAGCCCGAATGCAATTTGGCATTATATTTTGTCATCACCGCGCCGATTAGATGTCCACGCGCAGCGAAGATACGTTTGATGGCATTTTTTGCCACTGCAACACGTGTTTCACCGGCCTCGATAACGAGCAGGGTTGCGGTAGCACGGTTCGCAAGAATCGGGGCGTCGGCCAAACCAAGAATGGGCGGGCCGTCGATAATGATCTGGTCGAATTTTTCTACTGCAACGGTGAGGAACGACACTAGTTTGGAACCCATCAGCAATTCGGCCGGATTCGGCGGCAATGGGCCGGTCGAGAGATACGAC
>JBDTTC010000337.1:0-7846 GCA_039930825.1 Arenimonas sp. | reverse complement strand
GTGTCCAACCCGGACAACAAGCCATTGGCGAGAGCATCGTCAAGACGAGACGTGTTGCGCAAATCTACCTTGCCCAGTCGTCCTTCATTGATAGCAATGGTCACTACATGATTACTAATGTCCTGCGCTGGCAAATAAGCGCGCGCAACGAAGTAGCCTTTCTCGCGATAATGTTGTGTGATTCGGCCAGCCATCGCTTCTAGCTCGTTCAAACTTAATTCCGAGCCCGGCGTAAAATGCGAAATGGCCTGCAGCTCGGCATCGGTTTCGGAGCCGATACGTGCACCGCTGAACTTTAATTGGTCAACGCGTACCTTGGCCAAATTCTGTTCGGTCGTGGCTGGAGCAGCCGATTCGGTAATACGAATGCTTGGTTCGTTTTTCTGCGGCAGTATCGGTGGTGTCAATTCACGGAGCTGGCTGCCGGCACCGGGAATCTGTTGTGCGAACAAATTCGGGCTGAGCGCTAGCAGCGCCAGCGGCAGAAGTTTCATCTTGATTTGCATGAGTAAAGCCCTATCGTGAGGTAATGCCGCACAAAGGGAGGTTTTACGCAGGAACTTGATCCTGGTTCACTTCGCGCCTAAGGCGTCACCATCCGCTTAATTAAGCGGAATGTATGTTTGCTGGCAAACATAGCGAATTTGCTTATAGCCATTGGTTCATCTTGATATCAACACTTGTGCTGCCGCAGCGAAGTTTTATTTTTTGAGAGTTCGAAGCCGTGATGTACCTTACGACGCAGTTTTAGACTCAATCAGTACTTAACTAGCAAAAAAAACCCCGCCGAAGCGGGGTTTTGTTTTTGCATTGATGAAATGAGTGGATTAAAAATCCATACCGCCCATGCCACCCATGCCGCCGCCGTGTCCGCCGCCGCCATGTGCTTCTTCTTTCTTCGGAGCTTCTGCCACCATGCATTCGGTGGTGATCATCAAACCGGCAATCGACGCTGCATTTTGCAAGGCAGTACGTGTCACTTTGGTTGGATCCAGAATACCCATCGCTACCATGTCGCCGTATTCGCTGGTTGCGGCGTTGTAGCCGTAGTTGTCTTTACCGGCTTTCACGTTGTTCAACACAACCGATGGCTCTTCGCCACAGTTGGCAACGATTTCGCGCAGCGGGGCTTCCATTGCACGCAGTGCAATTTGTACGCCGACGTTTTGGTCGTCGTTGGCACCTTTCAGGTTACCGATGGCTGTCAATGCACGAATCAGTGCAACGCCGCCGCCGGGAACGATACCTTCTTCCACTGCCGCGCGGGTAGCGTGCAGAGCATCTTCAACGCGAGCTTTCTTTTCTTTCATTTCGACTTCGGTTGCTGCGCCGACTTTGATCACTGCAACGCCGCCGGCCAATTTGGCAACGCGTTCTTGCAGTTTTTCTTTATCGTAATCGGAAGAAGTTTCTTCGATTTGTGCCTTGATTTGCTTGATGCGAGCCTGGATGCCTTCGGCTTCGCCGGCGCCATCAATAATCGTGGTGTTTTCTTTCGAGACTTGAATTTTCTTGGCGCGGCCGAGATCTTTGATCGTGGCTTTGTCCAAGGCAAGACCGACTTCTTCGGAAATCACGGTACCGCCGGTGAGAATCGCCATGTCTTCGAGCATCGCTTTCCGGCGATCACCAAAACCAGGCGCTTTCACTGCGCACACTTTCACGATGCCGCGAATGGTGTTCACCACCAAAGTAGCGAGGGCTTCACCTTCCACTTCTTCGGCAACGATCAGCAAAGGCTTGCCGGCTTTCGCAACGGCTTCCAGTACTGGCAACAATTCACGGACGTTCGAAATTTTCTTGTCGTGCAACAGGATGAACGGATCTTCGAGATCAGCGGCCATGCTTTGTTGGTTGTTGATGAAGTAAGGCGACAGGTAGCCGCGATCGAACTGCATGCCTTCGACGACGTCGAGTTCATTGTCCAGACCGGAACCGTCTTCAACAGTGATGACGCCTTCTTTGCCGACTTTGTCCATGGCTTTTGCAATCAACTCACCGATGTTGTGATCGGAGTTAGCCGAGATCGAACCGACTTGGGCAATTTCTTTGCTGCTATTGCAAGGCTTGCTGAGTTTTTTCAGTTCTTCGGTCGCTGCGATAACGGCTTTGTCCATGCCGCGTTTCAGATCCATCGGGTTCATGCCGGCTGCAACGGCCTTCATGCCTTCGCGGATCATGGCTTGTGCCAGAACGGTGGCGGTGGTGGTGCCGTCACCGGCGTTGTCGGAAGTTTTTGAAGCGACTTCCTTCACCATTTGCGCGCCCATGTTTTCAAACTTGTCGGCGAGTTCAATTTCTTTCGCTACCGAAACGCCATCTTTGGTGATGGTCGGTGCGCCGAAACTTTTTTCCAGAACGACGTTACGGCCCTTAGGACCGAGAGTGGCTTTTACGGCATTGGCGAGAATGTTAACGCCTTTGACCATGCGTGAACGTGCGTCTTCACCAAAACGAATATCTTTAGCTGACATGATGTATTACCTCAAAAATAAATTCTTGTGTAGGTTGGGCCTTGGCCCAACGCTTTTGATGTTTGTAGAAATCGCGCATGTCGGGCCTAGGCCCGACCTACTCAACCCAGAATGGCGAAAATATCGTCTTCTTTGGCGATCAGATATTCGACGCCGTCGAGCTTGACTTCGGTACCGGCATATTTGCCAAACAACACTTTGTCGCCCACTTTGACTTTCGGCGCGCGGGTGCTGCCATTGTCTAAAGCCTTGCCATCACCGACTGCAATTACTTCGCCTTTAATCGGCTTTTCAGTGGCTGAATCGGGGATTACGATGCCGCCAGCGGACAGTTTTTCTTCTTCCATACGCTTAATAACGACGCGATCAAACAGCGGTTTAATATTCATAGCTTCCTCTTGGTCAATAAAAACAAATACTTACGTGATTTCTTAATGTTTTGGGGGCTTTTGTTAGCACTCTACCCTGCCGAGTGCCAATTTTAACGCGTAAACATGACCGAATGGTGATGTCTGACCCACTTCTTTATGGGGTGAAGGCCATCCGGTTTCAAGGGCGAGACATGCAGTAGCGGCCAAGCAGCTCCCTTTTGTCATAATTCCCGCTTACTATCATCGACCAGCGTCAAATCTTTCTTGGGGAAAACCATGTTGTTTAAAAAAGCGGGAGCAGCCTGTCTGCTCGGGGGCATTTTTGTCTTTGCAAGTCTGTCGGCACAGGCCGAAGTGTTTATTAATGAAATTCATTATGACGATGCCGATACGCCAACTACCGGCGACAACAACGAATCATTAGAAGTCGTCGCCACCGATGGCGAGGACCTGACTTTGTACGATGTGGTGCTTTATAACGGCAGCACGCCAGGCGCGGCAGTTACCTACGATACCGATCCGGTTCCGACCGGCAGCACGGTTACATGCGGATCGAATGTTCGTATCGCTGTTCTGACCTATGCCACCAATGGTTTGCAAAACGGCGGGACCGATGGCATTGCACTGGTACGCCGTTCTGACAATGTGGTTGTGCAATTTATCAGCTACGAAGGTGCCGCCACGGCTAGTAATGGCCCTGCCGCTGGCACCACCAGCATCAATATCCCCGCTTCAGAAACCAACAGTACGGCGGAAGGCACTTCACTACAATTAACTGGCACCGGCGCAGCTTATGCCAATTTCACTTGGGCGACTTCGGCGACGAGTACGTTTGGTGCCTGTAACAATAATCAGATTTTCAATCTGGGTCCGCAGGTCAATGTGTTGCCGTCGGTTACTTCAACGACTCCGGTAAATAACGGTTTCGTAGTACCGGGAACAAATTCCTTCAGCGTAAGTTTCAGTGAAGCCGTTACTGCAGACACCGGCGCATTTACTTTGCAATGCACTACTGCAGGCAATGTGACACTAAGTTTTCCCAGCAGCGGCAGCAGTTTCAATTTGAGCAGCCCGGTGAATTTGCAGAATGGCGAAACCTGCACCTTGACCGTAGTAGCCAGCGCTATTTCCGATTCGGAAAATGCACATCCGACACAAGATACTGTTGTCGATTTCGCGGTTAGTACCCCACCAAATCAAGCACCCACCGTCATTTCAACTACGCCAGTCAATAATGCGGTTGGAGTACCAGCGGCAACGGACATCAATATTGTCTTCAGCGAAAGCATTACAGCTGACCCGGAAGCTTTTGCATTGCAATGCAGTGCATCAGGCTTGATTCAACCCAGCATCAATAACAGTGCTAATCCGACTATCGTTCTTTCCACCAATACCGCATTGCAAGCGGGCGAAAATTGCACACTCACGGTTATTGCGGCGGGCATTCTCGATGGCAATGGCCTGGCGATGACGCAAAATTATGTCAGCCATTTCACCGTCGCGGCCAACCTTTCCACCTACTACAACCGCGTTAATACCAACAGCGCCGAACAATTACGCTGCTCGCTCAATACCATCATTCGTGGCCATACTGTTTATCCCTACAGCGCAGGTACTACCGACACCTGGGACATTCTGGAAATTGCTGACGAAGATCCAAATGACAGCAGCAAAATTCTGGATGTATATCGCAACCACAGCTACACGAAAATAAGTAGCCGTGCAGGCACCGGTAGCGGCCTGACTTACAACCGTGAACACACTTGGCCCAACTCGCTGGGCTTCGGCACCGACACGGGCAATCTGGGTTTACCGCACGCACCATATACCGACACCCACATGCTGTATTTGAGCGATACGCAATTCAATTCCGATCGCGGAAATGACCCCTACGCCAATTGCAGCATGGCTTCCGGTTGCGGTGAACGTGCAACCGAAGTGAACAATGGCAGCGGCGGCGGTACTGGCGTTTATCCCGGCAATTCCAACTGGACCAATGGCAGTTCTTTTGAAGCCTGGAATAAACGCAAAGGGGATGTTGCCCGTGCCGTCATGTACATGGCAATTCGTTACGAAGGCGGTACGCATACTGTGACCGGCCAGAATGAACCGGATCTGGAATTGACTGATAACCGCAGTCTGATCGTCGGCACGTCATCATCGCCGGCTTACATGGGCTTGCTCTCGGATTTGCTGCAATGGAATCAAGCTGATCCACCCGATGCGTCAGAGATTGCACGCAACCAGGTCATTTTCAGCTTCCAGGGCAATCGCAATCCCTTTATTGATCATCCCGAGTGGGCCACGGCTGATTTGTTCAACTCAAGCAAACCGGCGACCTGTATTTTGAATACGCCCGAGCCGGAAAATACCGGAAAATACCGCCCTATTCTCAAGCCGCGCCCACCAAGCAAATACTGATATAGATGAAGAATGAAAAATGCCGGCACTAAGCCGGCATTTTTTTATGGCCGGAATGCTGCGCCGCACCACAACATATTGTGTATAAATGTGACACAAATCACAAGATTTCCTGTCACAATCGGCGGGCAAAATAATGCACGCGTGTCATTTCTTTATCGGGGACGAATATTTATGTGGCTTAAAAAAACAGGGGCAGCCGGTCTGCTCGCAGGTCTTTTTGTGTGTACAAGTTTCAACGCAAATGCAGAAGTCTTCATCAACGAATTCCATTACGACGATTCCACCTCGAGTGGTGACACCGGTGAAAAAGTGGAAGTGCTTGCAACTGCCGGGGAAAACCTGGCCACCTATCGCATCTATTTGTATAACGGCACGGGCAACACGACAGCGGCCACTTACTACGACAACGACCTGTTACCAGCCGGTAGCAATGTCACTTGTGGTGCAACGGTAAAAATTGCCGTTCTCAGTTATCCAAGTAACGGCATTCAAAATGGCGCCAACGACGGAATCGCCTTGGTCAATGGCAGCGGCTCGTTGGTGCAATTCATCAGTTATGAAGGCGCGATCAAAGCGTCCAATGGTCCAGCTGCTGGCGTAACCAGCACCAACCTTTCCGTTGCTGAAGACAACAACACGGCGCCTGGCAAATCTTTGCAACTTGGCGGCACTGGTACCGGCTCATCCAGCTTTACCTGGCGAGCTGCAGCAACACAAACTTCGGGCGCCTGCAATAACAGCCAAAGTTTTACGGCTCCAAACACACCGCCATCTATAACATCAACCACGCCTGCCAATGGTGCGACCGGCGTTGCCGCTGCAAGTGACATTCAAGTCAATTTCAGTGAAAGCGTCACAGCGAGTACCGGCGCATTTACTTTGTCTTGCAGCCAAAGCGGTTCGCGTGCATTGACCTACCCAAGTTCGGGCACCAGCTTCACCGTTTCGCATAACGGAGCTTTGATCGGTGGTGAAACCTGTACCTTCACTGCAGTGGCAGCGAACATCAAAGATAGTGGCAATGCATCGCCAGCCAGCAACAAAGTAATCAGCTATACGATTGCAGCAGCACAAAATACCGGCTACTACAGTCACGTGAATACCAGCAGCCCTTCGCAATTGCGTTGCTCACTGAACCAAGCCATTCGTGGCCACACCGTTTACCCGTACACGAATAGTGCCGGTACCGATGTCTGGAAAATTCTGGAAATCGCCGATGAAGATCCGAACAATTCCAGTAAAGTTTTGGATGTTTATCGCAACCATAGTTACACCAAAGTTTCCGGCCGCGCTGGCACAGGCACTGGTCTCACTTATAACCGCGAACATACTTGGCCAAACTCGCTGGGCTTCGGCAGTACGACCGGCAATCTGGGTCTTCCGTATGCGCCTTACACCGACACGCATATGTTGTATGCCAGCGACGCCACCTACAATTCCGATCGCGGCAACAAGCCTTACGGCAATTGCACCTTGGCTGCCGGTTGCGGTGAGCGCGCTACCGAAGTGAATAACGGAAGTGGCGGCGGTAGCGGCGTGTATGCCGGCAATTCCAACTGGGTAAAAACACCCGATGGTAATACCGGTACCTTCCAGGTCTGGGGCAAACGCAAAGGCGATGTCGCACGCGCCGTGCTCTACATGGCCATTCGCTATGAAGGCGGCACGCATCCCGTCACTGGCCAAAACGAGCCTGATTTAGAAGTCACCGATGACCGCAGCAAGATTGTCATCACATCTTCATCGCCAGCCTATATGGGGCTATTGAGCGACTTGCTGCAATGGCATTTGGCCGACCCACCCGATGCAGCAGAACGTGCACGCAACGAAGTGATCTTTAGCTTCCAAGGCAACCGCAATCCATTTATTGACCATCCTGAGTGGGCGACGGCGGCGCTGTTTAATTCTGCCAAGCCAACAAGTTGCCAGTTGAATTGATTTCAAGCGTTTCGAAAAGAAAAATGCCGGAGCAATCCGGCATTTTTTTATTCCTCGACAAATGACAAGGCCGATGCATTCGAACACCGGCAATTAAATTATCACTGACAATTTTTACGCGCCGACAACATTCCTACCGGAAGGTTTTCACTCCAGGTTCCCGATAGCGGTGGTGCAAATGTTGCATCCACCGACATATTGGTCAACCCAGGTAAATTATCGGGAGCGGCGGCCGGACCAAGAGTACGCGTCATCGTGCCTACCACCGTATTGGTGATTGGCGTCACCGCGCAAAGCGGGCAAAAACCGCTCAGCTGCAGCATGCTAACGGTATTTATGGCTGGATTATAGCTCTTCTGGCCATAAAGCCAGCGCGGCTGACCGTTAGCATCATAAATGTATGAAACATGGACTTCGGTAGCCGATTCAAATTGTGCGCTATAACCAAAGCCGGATTTGCTCGGGGAATACCAATGACCAGTAGCATCCAGATTTTCGCCGTAGCTTGAAACTAAGGCCGCGCGCTGGCCTCGGATCGAGCCCGCAGCCCGCTGCAAGCCAGCATCATGGGGGCGCAGCTTCAGTTCTTCTTCGTACCCCGCGATCATTTCGTCCAGCTCGCGGGTGGTTTGCAGCATG
>JBDTTC010000336.1:0-3612 GCA_039930825.1 Arenimonas sp. | reverse complement strand
CGGTGCTGTGCACGATTAATTCAACATCGCGTTTGAATACCAGCTCGCCCATAACGACAGCATTGGGTCCGATCAGGATGCGTGGCTTTTTCTGCTTGCCCCAACTGATGCCATGCGGTTTATCGACCAGAATGCCGCCGTGAATATGCGAGCTGGTGCCGACGGTAATGTCGCCGTTAACCGTGCTGACAAGACCGGTCACATTGGATTGATAGATCACGATTTTGCCGTTGACCGTGCTCAACTCGTCACCAAGTTCGGACAGTTTGCCGATGGTAACCCCGCCGTTGACGGTTTCCACCTTTCCGGAAACGCGTGTTTGTTCGCCTAGATGAATCGAACCATTGACCGTGCTGGCGCTGGTCAATACGGCTTTATCTTCGCCGGAAATGCTGCCGTTAACGGTTTCGACATCACCCACGGTGGCG
Source organism: Arenimonas sp. (assembly GCA_039930825.1). GTDB lineage: Bacteria > Pseudomonadota > Gammaproteobacteria > Xanthomonadales > Xanthomonadaceae > Arenimonas. The sequence goes on along the minus strand of JBDTTC010000336.1, from coordinate 3,184 downwards.
CCAGCATCGATACGGATGCTGCCATTGACGGTATCAAGATCGCCAAAACTTTGGCCGCTTTCGGCATGGATGCTGCCATTAACCTTCGAGACATCTTTATCGTGGTCATGAGCAAATGTGATGCTGGTGGCTAAAGCGAGAGCTAGAAACAAAACGGTACGGCGCATAGTGAATTCCTCAAACAGTGGTGAACTTAGGATGCGGGCCGGATCGAAAAGGTTTAGAGACAGTTTTCTTTTCGTGCTTGCCGGCGACTTAACGAATAACAACGCATCCTTGTCTAAAGCACGAACAGTCTGTGCTTAGTTCGTTACAATTGTGATGTGCCATTGGTCAGGAGCCTGCATTGAATCGCCCGAAACCCTTATTGCTGCTGATTCTGGATGGTTGGGGTTATCGCGAAGAGACCGCGGATAATGCCATCGCGCTCGCGCAATTGCCGAATTGGCATGGTTTGCTGAAAGACTATCCGAGTACTTTGGTGCATACCGAAGGCCGCTTTGTCGGTTTGCCCGATGGCCAGATGGGAAACTCCGAAGTTGGCCATATGAATATCGGTGCAGGTCGAATTGTTTATCAGGATCTCACTCGCGTCGATGCCGATATCGAAAACGGCGGGTTCTTCGACAATGCCGAATTGCTTAAAGCCTGCGATTTGGTAAACCAAAACAATGCCACATTACATGTATTCGGATTGCTCTCTCCCGGTGGCGTACATAGTCATGAAGCACATATTTTTGCGATGCTGGATCTGGCACATCGTCGTGGTGTTACAAAAGTGGCCGTGCATGCCTTCCTTGATGGTCGAGATACACCGCCAAAGTCCGCCGAGGCCAGCATTCGTGCATTACAAATTGTTTGCGATGAACTGGGCAATGCAAAAATTGCAACCCTTACCGGACGCTATTACGCGATGGATCGTGACCAACGTTGGGATCGCCAGCAAACCGCGTATCTGGCGATTGCCGAAGCACAGGCCGATTTTCATTACGACGATGCTTTAAGTGCCTTAATGGCAGCGTATGAGCGCGGCGAAACTGACGAGTTTGTCAAAGCCAGCATTATTGATGGCGGCGCACGCATGGAAAACAAGGATGCCGTCGTGTTCATGAATTTCCGTGCCGATCGTGCGCGGCAATTAACCGCATGTTTTGTACAAGCGGATTTTTCCGGGTTCGTAAAACCACGTCAGATCAAATTATCTCGCTTTGTTTGCTTGAGCCAATACGATGAAAAACTCGATGCGGCGGTTGCCTATGGCTCTGATGATTTACCCAACACCTTGTCCGATGTATTGGCGGCGAACCATTGCACGCAATTGCGCATTGCCGAAACCGAAAAATACGCGCACGTTACTTTCTTTTTCAGTGGTGGTCGTGAACAAATGGCGATAGGCGAAGAGCGCATACTGATTCCTTCGCCGAAAGTTGCGACCTATGATTTGCAACCTGAAATGAGTTGCCCGGAATTGACCGCCAAGCTGGTCGCGGCCATCAACAGCAAAAGTTACGACGTGATTGTCTGCAATATCGCCAACCCCGATATGGTCGGCCATACCGGTGATTTATCGGCAGCGATCAAGGCGGCCGAAGCCGTGGACACAGCGCTGGGTGCCTTGCGTACAGCGATTGAAGGCCACGGCGCCGAAATGCTGATAACGGCCGATCACGGTAATCTGGAAATGATGCGTGATCCGATTACCGGCGAACCGCATACCGCGCATACGATCGGGCCGGTACCGTTTGTCTATGTCGGCCGCAAAGCTTCACTGAGAAAAGGTGGTGCTCTGCGTGATATAGCTCCGACGATTTTGTATTTACTGGATATCGAAAAACCGGTAGAGATGACGGGTGCTTCAATGGTGGAGTTGGACTGAGTGGCAAAATTTTTTGCCGCTGCTTCCATTTTTATATTACTGGCAATTCAGCCGGGAATTGCCTTGCCGGCAAAACCGACGACTCAAGTACAGGCCGAGACACAGAAGAAAAAACTGGAAGCGGTACAGGCGCAAATTAAAAAGCTTAGCGAAGACCAGAAAAAACTAGAGCAGCAGCGTACCGAGGCGAATGCATCGGTGCGTGAAATGGATGCAAAAGTGGCACGCGCAAGTAAGCTAGCGCGCCAGAGCAACCAGCAATTATTAGCCCAACAGTCGCAATTGGAATTATTGGAAAAAGACAAGCAGGCGCTAGAACTTAAACTGGTAAAACAGAAGCAGGCGCTGGCAGCCTTGATTCGTTCTGCGTATGCACTGGGAAAAACGCCATCGCTGGAGCTGGTGTTGTCGCAAGACAAAATCAGCGACTCGTCGCGTGCATTGGCCTACCATCATTATTTCCAGATCGATCAAAAAGCCCAGCTTGATCTGATTACACGTCAATTGCAGGAACTGTCGTTGATGGCCGATAAGGTGGCGCTGCAGCAACAGCAGTTTCAGCAAGCGAAACAGACCCAGGAAAAAAATCTGCTTGCGTTGAGCGGGCAGCGTAAAGAACGCGATTTGGCACTCGCGCAGGTGGATGCCCAATACCGCGATAAGAAAACGCGTTTGAATGCGCTTGGTCGCGACGAAAAAAACCTGAATGCCTTGCTCGACAAGCTGCAAAAGCTGATGGCACAAAAGCCGGTTCAGGTAGTGCCACGCAATGGCAAGAAAACACCCCGCATAAGCTCGCCAATGGTGCCGATGGGCCCGATGCGCTTACCAGTACAAGGGAGTGTCTTGGCGGGTTTTGGTGGCAGTATGCCCGACGGCCATCGCAGCGATGGCCTGTTGATTGCTGGCAGCGTCGGTTCGGAAGTTCGCGCAGTGGCGGCAGGGCGTGTAGCCTATGCAGATTGGCTGAAAGGCTACGGCTTGTTGCTAATTATCGATCACGGCAATGGCTGGATGAGCCTGTATGCATTCAACGACAGCTTGCTGAAAAATGTCGGTGACGCAGTCAAAGCGGATGATGCAATTGCAACCCTTGGCCGCTCTGGTGGCCAGGCAAGTCCGGCGCTATATTTTGAACTGCGTCAAAATGGACAACCGAAAGATCCACGAGTCTGGTTAAAACCCTAGGAACACAAATGCGTGCGTTACTGTTAGTTGTACTATTTTTATCTAGCTCTGCGAGTCTGGCTCAAGCAGTTCGAAACCCTGCTGCCAAGCCAGCGTCGGCACCGCCAGCAAGCGCGATAC
>JBDTTC010000335.1:0-4344 GCA_039930825.1 Arenimonas sp. | reverse complement strand
CCGATGCTCGCTCTGAGCACTTACGGAGCTATGACCTAATGTCGGAAGCCACACCATCACAACATTTGTGGCGCGCCGCGTTGGCAACGGAACTGTCAGAGGGGAAGCATCAGGTTGAAGTGCGAGCGAAATTGAATGACGAATGGTTTATCGACTCGCTGACGTATCAATTACAGTCTGCAGAACCGTAGGTCGGGCCCTGGCCCGACGATTGCCCGACATTCGTCTATATTTGAATATCCCTGAACGATTCAACCCGATGATGTCCGTGCCTTGCTTCATCGAGTCGCGGCTCTGGATAATCTTCTAGGCGATCCAGTAATGCGGTGTTTAAACCCGATGCTTTTGCAGCATCGAGTTCCTCGACGATATCGGAAAGAAAAATAATATTGGCCGGCTGCGTGCCAATCGCGGCAGCGATACGACTGTAACTTTCGGCATCGCGTTTGCCGCCCATTTCAGTATCAAAATAACCGGATAACATGGGTGTCAAATCACCGGCAGAGGTATGGCCGAACAATAATTTTTGCGCAGGCACGGAGCCTGACGAATAAACATAAATCCGATGCCCATCGGCATGCCAGATTTTCAGCATTTCGGCAGCATCCTGGTAGATATGCGCCGTGTAATCGCCATCCCGGTAACCGGCAACCCATATCATGCCTTGCAAGGCTTTCAATGCGGTGTGTTTACGGTCGTTATCAATCCAGTTCAACAGGGTTTCGATCAGATGCTCGTCATTGAAAAATTCCGAACCCAGTTCAAGCTGAACCTGATCCAGCCAATGCCTGACTTTGGGGTCGTGTGCATGTGTGCGAACAAACTTCGGAAGTTCGCGGCGAGCATAAGGAAACAACACTTCTTTCACGAAGGAAATCGAGCTGGTGGTACCTTCAATATCGGTAAGAATAATCTTCACGCGGTTTGCCCGTTTTCGTAACGCGGAAATTTATCGGCCCAATCAGTTCCGGTGAAATGGCCGACCCAGCCATCGGGCTCGGTGAAAAAACGGATGGCAATGAAGTAGGGCGCAGGACCCATGTCAAACCAGTGTTTGGTGCTGTCTGGAACACCGATCAAATCACCCTGCGTGCAAAGAATTTCATAGACGCGATCTTCTACATGCAAAGTAAACAGGCCGGAACCGGCAACGAAGAAACGCACCTCATCTTCCTTGTGGAAGTGTTCGCTGAGAAATTTACCACGCTTGGTTTCCCGTTCCGGATCATCTGGCGCAATGCTGACGACATCCACTGTTTTGAAACCTTTCTCCTGCACGATCTTGTCGATATCGGATTGATAGGCAGCAAATACCTCTTCGGAAGCTGCGCCCGGTTTTACCGGTGCATTGGTCTGCCATTGCTCGAAGCGCACGCCGATTTTCTGTAGTTGCTCGGCGATGAACTGTGGCGTGTTTGCCACCAGCATCGGCGTAACGGCGTCCTGTTCGGAAAAAATACGGAGACGACTCATTATTTATATTTCCTCATTTCCAATTCGCAATTAATCAAGAAATCGAATGCTTCCAGATGGCGGCGGGCTTCCATCATGTCGCGGCCCCAGGCATACAAGCCGTGGCCATTGATCAGGTAACCCCAAAGCGGGCCTTGATCGAGTTTGGCTTCCACCTGTTTCGCCAGAACACTCATGTCCTGAGTGTTCGGAAAAATCGGCAGATCGTAATGGGTTTCGTGTGTTGTCTGGCCACGGAAGGCTTTGATCAGTTCATAGCCTTCGAACCGGATAAAGCCTTGTGCGCCATAAAGCCGGGATGCCAGTGTCTGGCTGGTCGAATGGGTATGCAATACGCAGCCAATGTCCGGAAAGCGGGCGTAAAGATGAGTATGCAGCAGAGTTTCGGCAGACGGTTTTTGCGAAGTTGCGACCGGCTGGCCGAGTAAATCGACCACCATGATGTCGGCTTCGGTTAAACGGCCCTTGTCGCGGCCTGAAACGGTGATGGCCGCATGCGTATCGTCCAGTCGCATCGAGAAATTGCTGCTCGTCGCTGGAGTCCAGCCGCGTTGTGCCAGTTCGCGGGTGGTTTCAACCAGCTCAAGGGCTCTGGCCTGAAGTTGATCGGGATCGTAGGGTGGCTTGTTCATGACGTGAAGTTTAACGGATACCATAAAAATAGTGCGTCAACTTGATTCAAATCACTTTCTGGTCACCAAATATCCGTAAACTGTTTGCATCACAGGAGAGTAGCCATGACCCCCGTCAATTCCCGTCGTCGCTTCATGTTGCAAGCCGCCACTGCCGCAGTCGCCCTTCCCATGTTTGGACAGGCATTTGCCCAAGCCCTGAAAAAATTGACTGCAGATAATGCCACCGCCAAAGCACTGAAATATGTGCCGGATGCCGCTACATCAAAAGAGCCGACCAAAAAACCGGGTAGTTCATGCATGAATTGCCAGTTTTTTACCGCCGCGACAGGTGCTTGCACCTTGTTTACCGGTTTTGCAGTTTCGCCAAAAGGCTGGTGTACCGCTTGGGCCAAAAAAGCTTAAGCCAGCAGGCTCTCAGGTTTTGAGACCTCAATGATTTAAGATGGGCCTAGTCTTTCAACAAGCTTGGCCCTATGTCTTTTAATGCACTGAGTTTTATTTTGCTGGCACTTGCCGCCGTGTTTCTGGTTGCGGCAGTTATCTTGGCTCGGAAAAATGCGGGTATCGAGGCCCGGCTTCAATCGGTCTTGGCCGAGAACGAAGTTTTGTCGCAGAAAGCCCAAGCGCTTGAGTCGCTGCAACAACAATTCGCCGCACTGAAAGCTGGGTCCGAGGCTCGTGAGCAATCGGGCCAGGAGCAGGTTCAGTTACTGAAGTCAGCCGAAGAGCGGCTCAGGGAGAATTTCGAAAATCTGGCACAAAGAATCTTCGAAGAAAAAACATCGAAGTTCAAGGAACAGAACAAGGAACAGCTTGATGCCTTGCTGAATCCCCTGAAGACTCAAATTATCGAATTCAAACAAACCGTGCAGCAGACCAATCAGGGCATTCATACCCTGAAAGAACTCAATGTAAGGATGGCCGATGAAGCCATCAATCTAACCCGGGCTCTTAAAGGCGATAACAAAGCCCAAGGCGGTTGGGGCGAGCAGGTGTTGGGAAGGATTCTGGATGCCTCTGGTCTGACCGAAGGCCGGGATTATCATTCGCAATTTTCATATGTTGACGAGAACCAGAATCGCAAGCAACCCGATTGCGTGATTTTCCTCCCCGAGAACAAAGCTATCGTTGTTGACTCCAAAGTCTCATTAGTCGCCTACGACCGCTATATCAATGCTGAAACCGAGCAGGCGCGTGAGTTGGCTTTGAAAGAGCATGTGCGTTCGCTTAAAACCCATATCGATGGCTTGTCTGCAAAGTCTTACGATGCATTGCCTGACAAACGTAATCTCGATTTTGTCCTGATCTTCATTCCGATTGAATCGGCATTCATTGATGCTTTGCGTCTAGACGATGCCTTGTACACCTACGCATTGGATAAAAACATCGTACTCGCTGCACCGAGTACCGTTTTGGCTACCTGTCGCACCGTGGCACATTTGCAGAAGCTCGATCAGCGCAGTACCAATGCAATGAAAATCGCCGATCAGGCCGGAAAGCTCTACGACCAGTTTGTCGCGTTCTGTGGTGATTTAAATAAAGTGACCAAAGCTTTAGCGATGGCAAATGAAGCGCATGATTCAGCGTTGAAGCGCTTATCTACCGGCAAGGGCAACCTGGTTCGTCAAACCGAGCAAATCAAAGCACTCGGTGCGAAGACCAATAAAGCGATTCCCAATAATCTGCTTGAAGATGATGCAGATGATTCGTTAGATAAACTTGGTGTTGACGAATAAAAAACGGCGCGATAAATCGCGCCGTTGTTGTATTGCATGGAATATTACTTATTCATTGATGCGATGTGCCGTTAGCCAAATGACTGCGGCTACGGCTGTAGCCGAAATACACGATAAGACCCAGAACAGCCCAGAAGCAGAAAAACTTAATCGTGGGATTCCAGCCAAGGCTGAAGAACAGCAGTATGCAGCCGGCGACCGCCAGCGGCCCCACGACCCAAATGAGTGGCGTTTTGAACGGACGGACGCGGTTAGGTTCAGTTTTGCGCAATACCATCACACCGACAGCAACTGCGAAGAAAGCAAACAATGTGCCAGCGTTGGAGATGTCCGCGAGGATGTCCACAGGGAATAATGCGGCGAAGAAGGCCACGAAGATACCCGTAATCCAGGTCACCACGTGTGGAGTGTGGTATTTCGGATGTACCTTGGAAAGCGATTCGGGTAGAAGACCGTCACGTGCCATCGTGAACAGGATGCGGGTCTGACCGAAGATCATC
>JBDTTC010000334.1:0-4681 GCA_039930825.1 Arenimonas sp. | reverse complement strand
TCAGCATCATAAAAAGGCGGCGGGTCTTTCGTCGGATTAAATCCATCGGCTTCATACCGCCCGCCAGGAAATTAGTCAGGCCGGTAGAATTGTCCGCATTGAAATGACGATGCAGCGATGGATTGCGCAAATCGCAATCCACGATCAATACCCTGCGACCAAGCTCGGCGATGTTTTGCGCCAAAGCACGTGCTGTCGTTGATTTGCCTTCGCCAGGCGAAGCGCTGGTAATCAACAACACGCGCGGCACGCCCTTGTCGGTTGAAAATTGCAGAGCTGTTCGTACCGAACGATACGCTTCGGTAAAAGCACCACGCAAATCCATCAATGCCGTCGTCGGTGTTTGCGGATCTTGCAGTTTCGGGATCACACCCAGAATCGAAAGTCCCAATTGTTTTTCGATATCTTCTGGCGCCTTAAGCGAATCATCGAGATATTCCAAGCCCAATGCCAGCAAGCAACCTAAAAGCAAACCGACCATCGTGGCCAACATCAGATTGCGCATCAAGTCGGGTTTGAATTGGCCGCCCATCTGTGCGCGATCAACAATCGACATATTGTTGGTTCCGATGCCACCGGCAATGCCGATTTCCTTATAGCGTTGCAACAAGCCATCATAAAGCTGACGATTGGTATCTACTTCACGCTTGAAAATATTGTATTGAATGCTGCGACCTTCCTGATCAAGCACGTCGGTTTTCAAGCCTTTGATCTGGGCTAACAGCATGCCTTCTTGTTTCAGTGCTGCAAGATACTGGGCTTGGATTGCGCCACGAATATTTCCGCCTTCGCTGGCGATTTGCTTGTCGATTTCATCAATCTGGCCTTTCAATTGGGCCATGATCGGATAAGCCGGCTTGTAGAGTTTCAGTTTGTCCTGATATTCCGCCATCAACTTGCCGCGGCTTTCCTGCAGCGTGGTGATGAAGCTGCTGGTACCTGATTCCATTGCCAGGCTGATGCCGCTGCTGACCTGTGCTTGTGCCCAACGCGATTCGGCACGAATACGATCTTCCTGCGCCTTGCCATAGGCCGCATTCAATGTTTGCAGACTCTGCTGGGTCAGCGTGCCGGTATTTTCACCGCCGCTGGTGCCGATAATCTGTTCTTTCTGTGCGAACTCAACCAGTTTGCGCTCGGAATCCTCCAGCTTTAATTTCAATTCCTTCAGCCGGTCTTCCAGATACGTTTTGGCATAGGCAGAAGAATCGAATTTGCGTTCCAGATTACTGGCGATGAAACTTTCCACGATTGCGTTTGCCGCTTTTTGGGCAAAAGCGGGGTCTGGGCTATCGTAATTGATGCGTACCAAACGAGAATTTCTGACTGGCTCGATGCTGATGCCGCCGCCAAAACTACCTGCCAGTTGGTTTTCTTTTTCTGCCTTGTCGGCGCCTGAAAGTTTACTTGCTTGTCTGGACGAGTTTTGTTCGTCAGTCGCTCCACGACCAAATAGGCCCATGATTTTCTGCCATGGCGAACCCGGTCGCATACGTTCTAATTCACCCGACTCTGCGAGACCCAGCTGCGCTACTACACGCTGCGCCAACGCACGACTTTTCAGCAATTCGTATTGCGTTTGATAAAAGTCATCGGCATAAATATCTTCGGACGGCGTTACCCCCTGTACGTCCATGACCTGCATGCTCTGCCGTTCGATTTGCAAGACGGCGGTAGCACGATAGATCGGAGTAGTGAGCAAAGTTCCGACTAAACTGGTCAGAAATATGATGCCGAGTACGCCGAGCACCATCCACTTGCGCTTCAGGATGATGTGCCAGTAACTCAGTAAATCGATATTGTCTTCGGTTTCTGCAACAGGCTCGCCCAGCCGCGTGTCAACGCTGATGGCATGACCTCGGGCAATGGTTAGATGTCTACTTTCCTGACCTTGTTGTGTCGGAAATAAATCTTGACGTGGGTCATGATTTGGATCGTGCGGATGATTGGCCACGCGTTAACTATCCCGTTTTTATAGTGGTGAAAAAATACTGAAGATCGGCAAGCTTTCCATCAAACGACGAAAAGCGGTTTTGGAGCCCGATTGATCGATCACGATAATATCATCGCCATACACTTGCGGGTCAGCCGCGGCGCCGGATCGAATCGCCTTGATATCAAAGCGCGCGCCCATCTTTTTTCCTTCGACTACGCGAAATATTACGATGCCGCGCAAATCGGCAAGTTGATCCAAGCCTTCTGCCATTGCGATGGCTTGCAATAATGTCGTGCGACCCGTCAAAGGATAAATGCCCGGCTTTTTCACAGAGCCTTCCAATGTTACGCGCTGACTGGTGAATTCCTTGACGAACACGGTGACCTGCGGATTCTGCAGGAATTTGGCATCGAGACTTTTGGCGATATCGGATTCCAATTCCTGCACGGTGCGCCCGCCTGCTTTCATCGCGCCAACCAGAGGCAAAGAAATATCGCCAGATGTATTCACCCGCACGGTACGGTTGAGCTCGGCCACTTGGAAAACACTGATTTCCAGCAAGTCCTGCGGGCCTATCCGATATTCCGATACGCCTTTATATGCACCGACCGAGGTCGTGCTATCGGGCGGCGGTAATTCATCGCCGGATGCAGCCGCAACTGAAATTTGCCCCGACTTCTTAACATCGGCCGCTGCAGCAGTTACACCGAATACACACAAGCAGACAAAGAAAATACCGCTTAGCAATAACCTGTTCATGCCGTTTTATCCAGCCATTTCATTATTAGACCCTCCATTATGCCAAGCCTAGCCAGCGTTGCCAGCGCGGCGTGTCCTTGGTAACGGGTTGCCGTTCAGGTAAAAGCGGGATTTCCGCCTGTGGTAAATCCGCCAGAATGGCTCTGGGCCGGATATCTACCATGTTAAATGCCTCAGTTTCGCCACAACGCTTCGCCGCGGCATCTCGGCCTTCAGCCAAATAAGGCGGACGCTTATCAATATGATGTGAATCAGTGGCCAGAATATGAACAAGACGTTCGTCGACCATTCTTTCTGCCCAGTATTTCGGGCGCCGACCAAAGCGACCCGTCAGGCTTCCTGAGGTAATTTGCATCCAGGCCCCGCTATCAACCAGCGCCGCCATTTTCGAATAATGGGTCTCGATCCAGGTTAGGCGTTCTGGATGCGTAATTACCGGCACGATGCCTGCCGCTAAAAGCTGGAACACTGACTCTTCAAACCGTGGCGGCGCGACGTGATGCGGGGGCTCAAGCAGCAAAAACCGTGAATGCCCCAAGGTAGGAATTCGACCTTGTTGAATACCCTGTAATAGATCAGGTGCCAGGTGTGTATCCGCACCTATCGCCAATGTCAGCGGAATGTCATGCCGTTTTAATTCCAGTTCAAACTCGGCAATGGCCTGGGCAATGATGGTTTGTGAATTTTCGTACAAGCCTGGATAAATATGCGGCGTACAGGCGGTGATCTTGATGCCGTCATTCACGGCTGCGCGCGCCATCGCCAGCGCTACATCCAGGCTGGGGGCGCCATCGTCGATACCCGGCAAAATATGGCAATGCAGATCAATCATGCCGAATTTACGTCCTTGGCTTCTTTTTCATCAAATTCAACCGCTTCTTTTTTGTTGCCATTTCGTAGAAAACGCAGACTGGCAACGGCGCGTTGACGATTGAAACTAAAAGCCCAATACAATCCAATCAGCGCAAAGTACGCAAGCACGACCCAAGTCCTGGTTGCTCCATATTTTACCGCGATGGCGGCAATGCAACCAATTACGACGGACAGCAGCATCATGGCAAAGGCGATGTAGGTCGGCGAAAACCCGGCGTCCAGCAACAGGTGATGCATATGGTTTCGATCCGCACTGAACGGCGAACGACCCTGCCGAATTCGGTCCAGCATCAACACCACGCAATCAAGTACAGGCAAGGCGATCATCCAGGGTGCTAGTACCGGACTGACTATGTGTTGCGTATTTTGGGTTAGTTGCAGGGCAAACCACACCACGGCAAAGCCCAGCAGCGTGCTGCCGGCATCACCTAAAAAAACTTTTGCCCGGACCTGCCAAGGAAAGCGCATATTCCAGAACCAGAAGCCCAGTACCACTGCCGCAAAAAATGCACACTGGCCCGCCAGTTCAATGTTGCCGGCATAAAATGCTAGGCCGGAAAACAAACCTAGCGCTGCCAACACCTGACCAGCCAAATAGCCATCACTGCCATCGGCCATATTCAAGGCATTGATCAGGCCGAGAGTAATGAATACGGTGAATACCGGCGTTAGCGTGCCTAGATGGAATCCATTCACACCGACCACGTCCGACAATTGATCGGCCTGTAGCGCGGCGAAATAAATCATGATGCAGGCAGCAATGATCTGCGCGACAAAACGGATGAGCGAACTCAGGTCGTAACGATCATCCAGCACGCCGACAAGCAACAGCCAGCCGCCGGCGACAAAGAACACCTGCAGGTTCAGCTCAAAGCGATCAAAGAGCAGGCTCGTAAGCAGGAGTGCGAAAAAAACCCCAAGGCCGCCCGTCACGGGAGTTGGCACGGCATGGTCTTTGCGTCCGCCTGGGTGGTCAAGCAAACCAAGCGGTGTAGCAAACAGCATTGAAAGTCTCACCAAGATTAAACTCAAGCAGAGACCAACTAATAGTTGCAGACCATAAGACTGGAAAAATGCCTGAATCATCCAGCGGGGATCCTATTCTGCTGCGCT
>JBDTTC010000333.1:0-8090 GCA_039930825.1 Arenimonas sp. | reverse complement strand
TCCAGGTGCCGTCGCCCGAAGGCTTTTCTTCAAAGCGGGTAATGCGGTTGCCCGTAATATCAATGGCACCAAAACGTCCTGGCGGTTGTACGGCACACATTGTAGCGAGTGCTTTATTGGCTTTGTGGAATGCCAATTCTGCCGTGATATCGATGTCTGCAAGTCCATCGCCATAAGTAAAGCAAAAGGTTTCGCCATCGAGATAATTGGCAATTCGTTTTAGACGGCCACCGGTTTGTGTCTGTTCACCGGTATCAACTAGAGTAATGCGCCAGGGTTCAGCGTGTTTTTGATGGACCTCTAATTTATTATTCGATAAATCGAAGGTGACATCGGAAGTATGCAAGAAATAATTGGCGAAATATTCCTTGATGATGTATCCGCGATATCCCAGACAAATGATGAAGTCATTGACGCCATGATGTGAATAGGTTTTCAGGATATGCCACAGAACCGGTTTTCCGCCAATCTCGATCATCGGCTTTGGTCGCACTGCCGTTTCTTCACTGATGCGCGTGCCTAAACCACCGGCCAGAATGACTGCTTTCATGTTGCTACCTTTTCAATATTCCAGGCGAGTTTTGGGCGAACTAAACCAGGGATGGGACCGCCATAGCCATAACGATTGGAGCGACTGTCCATCGGATCAATCACATTGAATGTCAGTGCATTACGATTGAAAAACTCTACTTCAAACGAACCCGAATCGTAAAAAGTGGTAACTGCCAAGCCGACAAAATAGGCACCTTCGTTTAGCAAGCTGCCGGGAATGCGGCATTCGGTAACATAATCGCCTGGCGGCAGGCTTTCTACATCTACCGCACTGGATACGAAGGCAATGCTGCCATCGGGGGCAAAGAAATGAAAATTGGGTACGCACTTTCCGGGCATGGAAAGCTTTATCCGATATTTCATGCGAATGACCAATTCATCATGAATCGTCAGGTCCAATGCGTCTCCGACTCCGACCAGTTCTGCGCCAAGCAAAGCTACATTATTGCTTTCGTGGCCGCGGCCAGCATCGTTTTTTTCGCCGGCATTCTGATAATAATTCAATATGGCTTCGGATATTGGCCCCTGAAAAACGGCACTCCCGGCATCAAGCACAATTCCTTTTTGACAGAGGTTGGAAATCATAGCCATATTGTGACTGACAAAAAGCACGGTACGCCCTTGCTCGCTTACTTCGCTCATTTTGCCCAGGCATTTTTTTTGGAATTGGGCGTCACCTACGGCAAGCACTTCATCGACAATCAATATTTCCGGTTCTAAATGCGCAGCCACGGCAAAGGCCAGGCGAACATACATGCCGGAGGAATAATGTTTCACCGGAGTGTCGAGAAACTTTTCGACTTCTGCAAAGGCCACGATTTCGTCGAATTTGCTTCTTATCTCAAGCTTGCTCATGCCAAGAATGGCGCCATTAAGAAAAATATTTTCCCGTCCGGTAAGTTCTGGGTGAAAGCCCGTTCCAACTTCGAGAAGACTGGCAACTCGGCCTTTTATTTTAAATCGACCAGTTGTCGGTTCAGTAATGCGAGAGAGTATTTTCAGCAGGGTTGATTTCCCGGCACCATTGCGGCCGATTATGCCAATTCGATCACCTTGCTTGATGTCTAAATCTAGGTTTTTGAGTGCCCAAAATTCTTCATGGGTCGGGTCGGTTTTTTCTTTTATGCGTCTAAACAGCCTGTCAGCCCAATGCTTCGCACCGTTCGACAGCACATCGCGCAGCGCAGTATAGCGCTCAGGCCGCTGATGGCTGAGGACGTATTTTTTCCCTAGGCCTTCTACAGTAATAGCTGATGACATGGGTGCTCAGATTAGGTCGGCGAAGCTACGTTCGATTTTACGGAAGTATAGTGTGCCAGAGATCAGCAGCACCAATGTCACGGCTAAAGAAAGCAATAGCCCCGGCCAGTAAAGCGGAGTCTGTCCTGCTAATAAAGCCCAGCGGAATCCATCAATGATGCCTACCATGGGGTTTATCGAATACAGTAATCGCCATTGCTCCGGGACAATTGCGCTGCTGAACCCGACAGGTGAAACATAAAGGCCCATTTGCACGATGAAGGGAGTGATATAACGAAAATCACGATACTTAACCGTTAGCGCTGCGATCCAAAGCCCGGTACCCAATGCCGTCGCGAATACCAGCGCCATGAGTATCGGTAAACAAAGCAAACGCCAATCGGGACTAAAGCCATACCAAAGCATCATGATAAAAATCAAGATTCCTGAAATCATGAAATCGGCGAAACTGACAATCACGGCACTGGTCGGTATGACTAGCCGCGGAAAATAAATCTTCGAAATCATATTCGCATTGCCGATCAAGCTGTTGCCGGACTCGCTGACACCGCTTGCGAAAAATTGCCATGGCAACATGGCTGCCAATATTAAAAGCGGATAGGGGATATTGCCCGAGGGCAGTTTGGCCAATTTGCTAAAAACAATAGTGAACACCAGCATAGTAAGTAAAGGGCGTATCAATGCCCAGGCGATGCCTAGAGTTGTTTGTTTGTATCGAACCAATATGTCACGCCAGGCGAGGAAATAAAATAATTCCCTGTAGCGCCAGAGGTCTTTCCAATAATGCTTTTCAGTCGAGTCCGCCGAAATTTCGAGTGTATTGTCTTCAGGCATTTTGGACAGACCTTGTTGAACATCGAAGTGCATGGATTCCGGTTCTGACTAGCTCGTACAACGTGTTACTGACTTCGAAACCGGCACTGTATAGTGCCTTCATTGTTTTAGTAATGCACGTATCTGGAATTGTTGTTCCTGGCTATATCGTCTTTCATTGGCGACCAGAAGTGCCATTGTTGCTTCTGCTCTATCCGTATTCTCCAAACTGTTTGCCAGTTGATACGCCAGAATGCCTGCAGAAAAATCATAGCCACTGTCTTTAAATGCCCATTCTGCCTGCTTCAGGGCGGCTGCAAGATCTCCACCAGAAGCAAGAAGTCGAGCGGCTGCAAAATGTGTTTTCCACACTAGGAATGACTCTGGGTATTGAACGGAATGTACGGCCCATTGACTGGCTAGCTTTCCCAGCTGCTTCCTGTCCAAATCAGGACATGCATTTGCTTCCGCAGCGGAGGCGACGTAACCCAAAGCCGTACTTGTTGCCAGGGTGATTCGGTCGGAAGGCATTGCCTGGAAGGTTTCGAGTTCGCCTTTTGGTATGCGTTGCTCGGCGTAGCAATAAGCTAGAATTTTCCATAGCTGAATGGTGCGTTTTTCATTTGGTGGCGATGTTTGCATCGCCATGTCTGCCTGTGACAAAGCGACATCGAGACGTTTTGCATACAAGGCATTCAACAGAAGCTCGGAACGCAATCGGGATGAAGTTGGATGCTTGATTTGTGCATGTACCATCAAAGAAGCATTGTTGGACCATAGCTGCGCGCGACTCAGGCTAGAGATTGCATAGACAGAGAACAATGCACCGAAAACGATAGGAAGCATTTTCCGAAGGGATTCTGTCGCTGTTGGATATCGTCTGAACAGTCCCGCGACTAATCCAAATAAGCCGAGGACAAGACCCATTGAGGGCATGTAATTGCGATGAACAAAATATATTTCGAGCGAAAAAATACTGGATTCCAGCATATGCCCAATAAAAAAAATTCCGATGCCTGCTGTAAAGCCGGGATAGTTTTTTCGCATGCGTATGGCAGCAATAATAAGTCCGATACCAGTCAGTAAAATTAGTAACTGGTTTGCCGATAAACTTTGCGAAATGGGAAAATCGTCATTGAATACGCCTGCCGAGCGCGTCATTGGCAGAAAAGTGGACGCAAAATAATCGGCCAGCACCGATAGTTGCGTAATAGTTCGTTCCGGCATCGTAAATGGGCGGTCAACATAAGGCCCCAATACGAATTCCGGAGTGATAGCCAGATAGGTGGCGACCATAAGACAAGGAAAGATTACCCCCAAGCGGAAAGACCAGCTGATAATTAAAGGCCGCGGTTTTCCAGCGGTGGGGCGAAAATATACCAGTTCGATCAGCAGGCAGTAGAGCGGAATAAATAATCCCGTCTCTTTGGAAAGTACGGATAAAATCGTAAAAAAAATAATTCCGGACAGTGGAGCAAGATATTTTTTTTCATCGCGTTCAATACGTTCTCGAAGAACGACGTAAAACCAGCAAGCAATAACAGCGAATAATGCCGCCAGTTCGGTCATGCGTTGGATGACATAAAACACGGTGGCGATGTGTTGCGGTAGTACAAGCCATAGGCTCGCCGCAGCAATGCTTGCAACGTAGGTTTGCGCCGCTAAATTGGAGTCACGTTTGAACAAGCGGTAAAAAAGGGCTGCGAGACATAAACCTGTCGCCAAGTGCAGTAATAAGTTGGTTGCCTTCATCGGCAAGATAGCTTCGCCTGTAGTCATTGCATTTAGCATGAATGTGAGCAGGCTTAGCGGGCGACCAAACGGTCCGGACTGACCGTGAAATATCAATTCATAAGTGCCAGTCCCGGTCGTTAGCCAAGACTGAATTGGTCCTAGATGTATGGTGTCATCCAAAAGCAACGGACCGGTGAGTGCCGGTAAGAAAAAAAGTACGGCAATAAACGGCAGGAAGGAAATAGCTTTTTTCAACATAAGTCATTCTATATAAAAAAGCCCCGATTCATCGGGGCTTTTTGGTTTGAAATTTGTACTAAGAGATTTAGCGACAGTTAGCTGGCGCATATTTGGATGGGAGTGTACCTGCGGTGCCACCAAATTTGACAGAACCTGCCGCATTACAGCCCCAGCCAACGACTTGTCCACCGGATTGTATTGATCCGCGAAGACGAAGCGTTTTACCGGAAATTTCAGGTGTTAGGGCAGAAAAAGTAATTTCGATGTCTTGAGCGGAAGGAATATCTACACTGGTTACCAGTGGCGTGCTTGCGGGAGTATATCCAGCGACTGAGGCCGACGCAGGCCAAGTTCCATTGCTCAAACGAGTTTCACTAGAAGCCAATTTTGCTGCTGCTGCCAAATTAAGTCCTTCAGTCACCTTGGCGCGAACTGTGTAGTCTTGATAGGCAGGAAGCGCAATGGCTATGAGTATGCCTAAAATTGCGATGACGATCATAAGCTCGATTAGAGTAAAACCTTTTTGCATTTTCATGATGCTCCCCTGTATTTTACCCATCGGTTTGTGATGGATAATTTCATTTGGTAAGAATTGACCATTTCGTCAAAATATCTAATGCAATTTTTATGCCATCACCTGTCTTAACATAGCAAAAACCCCGGCAAGCCGGGGTTTTTGTCTTAGCTGTGCCGTGAATTATGAACGGCAGTTAGCAGGTGTATATTTGGAAGCGATGGTACCGGCGGTGCCGCCGTAGAGCGAGGTTTTGCCAGTCGCTAAGCATTCCCATTTTACGATACCGGTAGCGTCAATCGAACCACGCAGAACGAGGGTTTTACCCGAGATTTCTGGGGTAGCAGCCGAATACGTGATCACGATGTTTTGTGCCGATGGGATGCTAACGCTAGTAACCAACGGGGTGGTTGCATCGGTATAGCCAGCAGCGCCGCTGTTGGCTGGCCAGGTGCCATTGCTCAAACGGGTTTCCGAAGAAGCCAATTTAGCCGAAGCAGCCAGATTCAGACCTTCCGTTACTTTAGCGCGGACGGTGTAATCCTGGTAAGCAGGCAGAGCGATGGCAATCAAGATGCCAAGAATGGCGATAACGATCATTAATTCGATTAGGGTAAAACCTTTTTGCATTTTCATGATTTTTCTCGATTAATTATAATAATTGTAAATAGGTGCGATCTACTAGTCGCAAGTTCTATGCCAAGAAGAGCTTATTGGCTAGATTTGATAAATTGAGTATTACTTCGTTACAGCTGTGCTGATTCCAATTGTTTGTATCGCAGCTACTATATAGCAGCTGCGATACATAGGCACAGCACATTAGTTTTTTAGTGCGCAGGCAAGAAAAACCCCGGCGAGCCGGGGTTTTTTTGTCTTAACCACTGTGCCGTGAATTATGAACGGCAGTTAGCAGGTGTATATTTGGAAGCGATGGTACCGGCGGTGCCGCCGTAGAGCGAGGTTTTGCCAGTCGCTAAGCATTCCCATTTTACGATACCGGTAGCGTCAATCGAACCACGCAGAACGAGGGTTTTACCCGAGATTTCTGGGGTAGCAGCCGAATACGTGATCACGATGTTTTGTGCCGATGGGATGCTAACGCTAGTAACCAACGGGGTGGTTGCATCGGTATAGCCAGCAGCGCCGCTGTTGGCTGGCCAGGTGCCATTGCTCAAACGGGTTTCCGAAGAAGCCAATTTAGCCGAAGCAGCCAGATTCAGACCTTCCGTTACTTTAGCGCGGACGGTGTAATCCTGGTAAGCAGGCAGAGCGATGGCAATCAAGATGCCGAGAATTGCGATAACGATCATTAATTCGATCAGGGTGAAGCCTTTTTGCATTTTCATGGGTATATCCCCTAGGGTTGGTTGATTAGTTACCCGTACTTGGGCCAGCGTTCCCTTCCTTAGGTAGTCGGGCGCCGTGTACGTGCCAGAGAGACTTTGCATCATTCGTGCCAAGAAATCTAGTGAGATATCGGTCACGTTTTGTAAGGTAATTACCTCATAAGGCTTTGTATCAGCAATATAAGAAGTATTCGCCTGAGTCACAAAAGGCATGTTGTGACAAATTTTGTCAGTTTAGGGGTCAAGGTTTGCTGGCCCGACGACCTTTCCTGTATCAGACTCCACTAAAATGACGGCGAAACCACGTGAGCTGGCTAAATTTAAATAGCGCAACTTCTCGAAATCATACCCGTACGCTTTTGCGGCGACTTGAAGCAATTTTGCATCAGAAGCTTTTAGTTCGCTACTTTTGACGAGTTGCTTGCCATGTTTTAGCAAGTTTGACGAGATCTGGGAGTAATCGACGAAATAGCGGGGCATGGTTTGAATGTCGCCATGGCCATCAACCGCAGATAGCATTATTTCTTCTTGAAGTTTCGGGTCGCTAGGCATCGCCGCGCCCACCAACACTGGTTTGGTAAAACTTAAGTTTTTGAAGCGCTTGTCATTCGCCTTTGCCAGCTCCTTGGCTTTTATTTCGTTTGCAAAAACTAATTCAAATCTATCGGGTACAGCCACCAGAAATACCGGACGCGAGTTCCATGTGACGTAAAGACCGTAAGCGAGAAAGCTGAACTGGATAATGGCAATGATCGCCAAATCAAATTTAAGTTTTGGTTTGTCGGCTTTGTAAACAACCAACGTGAGCAGCGGTCCTACTACGAGATCCACGCCGCCGATCAGCATTAGAAGGCGATCGGCTTTTGCCATGTGCATCAAAGCGGGAGGGTACCAAAAATAGACAATATAAGCGGCGACACTGCCGACAACAAAAACACTAATCAACAAATGAATGAAGGATGCTTTCCAGCGACTCATATGACTACTCCATTTCAAGTTTTTTCAGTTTGTACCGTAATGCCCTGAAACTTATGCCGAGATGCGCTGCTGTTTTGGTCTTGTTATAGCGGCAGGCTTCAAGTGCTTTCTTGATAGTGTCGCGTTCGATTTTTTCAAGTGCATCCGGTAGCGCCGAATTACCTGGTTCTGGTCCAGGTCCAGCGACCAAAGGCGTTGCCATGCTGTCGGGAATTCTATTTTCGTATGCGGCCGGAAGTTGCAGATCATGGGCTTCGATGCTGTCGCCTTCACAAAGTGCAACCGCGCGCTCAAGAATGTTTTCCAGCTCGCGAACATTGCCAGGGAACGAATAGGCGGCAAGTGCCATAAGCGCGCCTTCCGACAAGGGCGGCGCGGGGTCCCCCCATTCGTCGCTCAGGCGTTTCAAGACGGCGGTGGCGATTAATGGGATATCTTCATGCCGTTCACGTAATGGCGGCACCGGCAATTCAATTACGTTGATGCGGTAATAAAGATCGTGGCGAAAGCGGCCTTCTTCCACCAGCTTTGCGAGATTCTTGTGGGTGGCGGAAAGTATTCGTACGTCGATCGGCACTTCGTTGGCCGCGCCGACCGCGCGCACGGTTTTCTCCTGAATGACGCGAAGTAATTTGACCTGCATATGCAGAGGC
>JBDTTC010000332.1:0-4452 GCA_039930825.1 Arenimonas sp. | reverse complement strand
AAACCAAATACGTCTTCTGCTATACCTTCGGAATATTCCGGCCAGCCCAGTACCACGGCATCGAGATTGTTATGGCCGATCTGTGCTTTGAGTAGAGTGTCGTAAGCTTCGGAAAGTGTGGCGACGGCGGTGACGCCGTAACCAAATTGGCTGAGGACTGCCGACAAAGCTCGACGTCTCGTTTGCGAGCTTTCTGCCAACAGGATCATTTTCATCCATCACCCTCCTCACCGGACTTTCAGGCTAAACCGAAGCCCGGTGAAACGCCAGTATTTTGGGGGGTTCAGCTGAATAATTCGGCTATTTTTTCGTCAAGTTTTGTTACATCAATCTCGGCCAGGGTCTGCTTGCCTTCGGTGGCTTTGATTAGCAATGCACGCTGCAGCAGTCCGCGCTCATAGGCAACTTGATAAGGAACTCGGCTAAAGCTGACCATCGCATAGCGGGGAATGAATACGCCAGGATGGCGTTCCGCCAATAAGCGCTCGAGCTGGCGTTGTAGCAGGAAGTCCGGATCATCGACCCGATCACGCATTTCAATATAGTTTTCGAGTGCCATGGTCTGGATAGCAAATGCATTCGGTTTGCGTTCTTGTTCGAATTGCTTGAAAGCACTTTCCCAATTTTCGGAATATTCGATGTGATGCACCAGCGCGAGGCAGTCTTCAAAAGCGCAATTCATGCCCTGGCCATGGAACGGTACCATCGCATGGGCGGCATCGCCGAGCAACACGACACGGCCATCGAGATGCCAGTTGTCGCAATATAGTGTGCTTAATCCAGAGCTGGGATTATTGATGAAATCATCATCGAAATTCGGCATCAGGGGCAGGGCATCGGCAAAGTCGTCTTCAAAGAATTTACGGGCTGCGGCCAGGTCCGGCAGCGTTTCAAAACTTGGGTCGCCTACATTCGGCAGGAATAAAGTGACGGTGAAAGTTTTTTCGGTGTTTGGCAACGCGATACACATATAGCCGCCACGTGGCCAGATATGCAGTGCGTTAGCTTCGAGCTGAAATTCACCCGCTGCGTTTGGCGGAATTTCCAGTTCCTTGTAACTATGGCCGAGTGATTCGAAGCGTTCGGTTAAATGATTTTGTTGTTTCAAGGCAGTACGAACGCCGGAACCAGCGCCATCGGCACCGATAAGCACGTCAAAATTTAGTTCAGTCGTAGAACGGTCATGATCGTTGATTAAGTGGATATTTTTTTTATCGAAATCGATATTGTCGATTCGCTGGTTAAAGATAATTTTTGCCCCCGCAGCTTCGGCGGCATTGAGTAGAGTTATATTCAATTCGCCGCGATGTACCGACCAGATGACTTCGGAGTCATCTTTGCCATAGCGTTGCAGCTGCGAATCTCCGTTTTTCATGTGCACCATGCGACCGCGCATCATCACGGCTTGTTGCATGACGGCATCGTTCAAGCCGGCTTCACGCAATGCTTGCAGGCCACGCTCGGCCAGCGCAAGATTGATTGAGCGACCACCTTCATAGCCTTTCAGACGTGGGTCGGGGCGCTTTTCGAATACCTCGACTTGCCAGCCTTTACGGGCAAGCAATGTTGCTAGCAAAGCACCGGCAAGGCCCGCACCGGCGATGGATATTTTCTTTGCAGCATCAGCTTGCATGATGTAAGTCCTGCCAAATTTTTACGGCTTGGATGAAGCGCAAAACATCGGAATGATTGTTGTAGAGTGGGGTAGGCGAAATGCGGATCACATCGGGTTCGCGCCAGTCGCCAACAATCCCTTGAGCCGATAAGGCTTCGAACAAAGCACGGCCTTGCTCGCGTCCGGCATTCACACGCAAAGAAAGCTGGCAGCCGCGTTGATCGGGGTTGCTCGGTGTCACTATGCTCAAAGTATTTGGCAATTCCTGTTTTATTAAAGTTTCGAGATACGCGGTAAGTTTCAGCGATTTATTGCGTAAGTTTTGCATGCCGGCTTGCTGGAAAATTTCCAGCGAAACCCGCACGGGTGCTAAGGCTAAAATTGGCGGGTTGCTGAGTTGCCAACCATCGGCACCAGGTGTTGGAATAAATTCCGGCCCCATCTTGAAGCGGGTAGTTTTATCGTGGCCCCACCAGCCGGCAAAGCGCGGTAGCGTGCTGTTGGCGTGCCGATCATGCACGAAACAGCCTGCCACTGCACCCGGTCCGGAGTTCAGATATTTGTAGCTGCACCAGGCGGCAAAATCGGCACCGCTGTCATGCAAGTTCAATGGCAAATTACCTGCAGCATGCGCGAGATCGAAACCCACCATGCCCCCTGCGGCATGACCCAGACGGGTTATTTCTTTTAGATCAAAATATTGACCGGTGCGGTATTGCACGCCAGGCCACAGAATCAAGGCAATGCGATGACCATGTTCGAGGATAGTTTTTTCGATGATGTCGGTCGAGAAAATACCACCGGGTAAATCAGGTTCTATTTCGATCAAACACGCTGCTGGATCATGACCGTGAAAACGCACTTGCGATTCGACCGCATAACGATCGGACGGAAACGCTCCGGCTTCAATGAGAATGGTATTGCGTTGTTTATCGGGACGATAAAAACTGACCATCATCAAATGCAAATTCACTGATAGCGAATTCATCGCCACCACTTCCGATGGCATCGCACCAACCAGTGTCGCCAAAGAATCACGCACGAACTCGTGATAGGGCATCCATGGGTGTTTGCCGTTGAAATGTCCTTCCACACCATTGGTTGCCCAGTTGGTCAGTTCATCGGTCAATGCCTGTGGCAATGCTTTTGGTTGCAGGCCGAGTGAGTTGCCACAGAAATAGGCCTGGTCATGCCCCTCATGTTTCGGAATGAAAAACTGATCGCGAAAATGTCGCAAGTCATCCTGCGAATCCTGCTGCAAGGCATAGGCTTCAGAAAAAAGTTCGGACATACGTTTTACCTTTCAAAAATTTACAGTTCTACGCAAGACTAGGCGCAAGGGGAAAATCATGACGAGCATAGGGAGAATATGTGTGGAATGATTTTTCCTTGTAACGCAGTATTGCGACGAAGCGCTTCACAACAGCGAAGCTGGTCAATGTGGATTTTTACTCGAAGCGGGATTTGCTGAGGCCAA
This sequence comes from Arenimonas sp., assembly GCA_039930825.1. GTDB lineage: Bacteria > Pseudomonadota > Gammaproteobacteria > Xanthomonadales > Xanthomonadaceae > Arenimonas. Next base: position 1,360 of record JBDTTC010000332.1, on the reverse strand, counting down.
GCCATTCGAGCGCAGTACCGTGGAATAAACGCGCCTGATCGGTTTCAGATAGTTTCAGTGAATCAATGCCGCTTCCGGGGACTTGTTCGCCAAGCGGGAACGGGTAGTCGGTGCCAAGCATCACGGTATTGGTGCCGACGGTATCCAATAGATATTGCAAAGCTCGCGAATCATGTACGCAGGAATCGAAATACATACGGCCAAAATAGTCGCGCGGATTTCTGTGGTTGTCGGTGGCGACCAAATCCGGGCGCATTTTGAAACCATGTTCAATGCGACCAATGGTGTAAGGAAAGCTACCACCGCCATGGGCGAAACAGACTTTCAGTTTTGGCAAACGTTCCAGTACACCGCCAAAAATCAGGGCGCACACGGCACGTGTTTGTTCTGCTGGCATACCGACCAACCATGGCATCCAGTATTTTGGCATGGCTTCGCTGGCCATCATGTCCCAAGGGTGGATAAGAATTGCAGCGTTTAAATCTTGTGCGGCCTGAAAGAAGTCGAACAGCTCGGGGGCATCCAGATTCCAGTCGTTGACATGCGAACCGATTTGCACACCCTGCAAGCCGAGTTGATCGACGCAGCGCTCCAACTCTTGAATGGCAAGCCGTGGCGATTGCAATGGAACTGTGCCGATACCGGCGTAATGCTTGCGATGGTTACGGCAGGTTTCGGCCATGTGATCATTCAAGCTTTGATGCAGTTCCAATGCATGATGCGGTTTCGCCCAATAGCTGAACATCACCGGCACAGTAGAAATAACCTGCACCTGCAAACCGAACCTGGCGTAGTCATTAATGCGTTCGACAGGATCCCAGGTATTGGATTTTATCTCGCGGAAAAATTTTCCGTCTTTGTAGATATTGTGTTTGCCGTCGCTGCCTTCATGGATAACGGCAAAGCGATTATCGCCATACTTAGTAGCGAGGTCGGGCCACTTTTGGGGCAGGTAATGGGCGTGAGTGTCGATTTTTAACATGGCTTAGTTTAAACGACTCCGGATTTTAATTTTCTCATCTTAATTTGATTGTCATCCCCGCGTAGGCGGAGATCCAGTGCCTTTTAATTCTCGCAGCAGTGGCGCTGGCTTCCCGCCTGCGCGGGAATGACACTTACTCATACTTCGAAGGCGCGGGATTCAAATGTCCGCATTCCTTGCAATGTCGCATTTCTTCCGAGCGATAAAATTTTTCAAACACCAGCGGGAATTGCGTTTCAATGTTTTCCAGTGTGAAGAATTCTTCATAGAGCTTGTGATTGCAGACTTCGCAGTACCAGGACAAGCCATCAAGCTCATGTGGTAGGCGTTTGCGTTCAACCACCAGTCCGATGGAATTCGGACCACGTTGCGGCGAAT
>JBDTTC010000331.1:0-3457 GCA_039930825.1 Arenimonas sp. | reverse complement strand
CGAAGTACTCGTCCCCGCCTATACCTGGATGGCAACGGCGTTGGCGGTCTGCGCGGTGGGCGCGATTCCCGTCCTGGTCGAGGTTGATGAAACCATGACGCTTGATCCAGAAGAAATTGAGAGCAAATGGACGCCTCAAACGCGGGCGGTGGTGCCGGTGCATATGGTAGGTCGTCCGGCCAACTTACAGCGCATCACCGAGTTGGCGCGCCAACTCGGCATATTCGTACTGGAAGACTGTTCGCAGTGTGACGGCGGCAGCTACAAGGGCAAACGGGTAGGAACATGGGGCGATGCCGGAGCTTTCAGCTTCCGCACACCAGACCCGGAGTGCAATCATCTTAGCATCCACTTCGGCGGATTTGAGTTCATAAATGGCCAGCAAGCGCGCGCGGTAGGCCATCAAGGTTGCCAGTTGCGGTCTTTCGGAGATAAAACGATTCAGTTTTTCGCGATGGCCATCGTCCAGCCATTTGCCTTCGCTGCGGAATGCATTGCGTAAACGGCGTGGTAGATCCTTGGCGTCTTGCTTGAACTGCGGTTTCAAAACGACATGGAAGTAATCGGTTGCGACCTGCCAGCGATGCGTCATGATGGCGCGCAAAGTTTCTGCATCGGGCACATGGATATTCGGGCGCACATCGAGCTCCGGTGCAACACGCAGCACTTTTGCGAGGTGTAAAGAACGCAACACACTAATCACGAACCAGCCGATATCAAATTCATATTTACGCAGTGCAAATTTCGCCGAGCTCGGGAAAGCATGATGGTTGTTATGTAGTTCTTCGCCGCCAATCCACACACCCCATGGCGTTAAATTGGTCGCTGCATCGCTGGTGTCGAAATTGCGGTAACCCCACCAATGACCGAGGCCATTGATAATGCCGGCGCCATGGAACGGCATCCAGCACATATGTAGCGCCCAAATCACCATGCCGGGAACGCCGAGCAGGGCAACGTAAGCAATCAATAAAAGTGATACGCCAAGTTTTGTATGCGGAGTATAAAGTTTGCGTTCTATCCAATCATCCGGCGTGCCCTTGCCGTATTGTTCAAGCATGTCTTTATCGAGCGCGGATTCACGATATAAATCGACGCCCTCCCACAATACTTTCGACAGACCTTTCACGCGCGGGCTATGCGGATCTTCAGCAGTTTCGCATTTGGCATGGTGCTTGCGATGAACGGCAACCCATTCCTTGGTTACCATGCCGGTACTTAGCCAGTTCCAGAAACGAAACCAATGCGTAATGACTGGATGAAAATCAACGCCACGATGCGTCGCGCTACGATGCAAATATAAAGTGCTGCTCATCATGGTGAGCTGGCAGACCACTAGCAAGACAATCGCCATTTGAACGTAACTGGCTTGCGTAAATCCGTGCATAAGCCAATCGAATAGGGCGGTGGGCATGTAAATAAAGCTCCGTGTTTAATGCGTCGAGAATGCGAATGATGAGGCTTTGATATGCCCCCGTCACCCTTCATGGGGGTATGGTGCATCGATTACAATAAATACCGTGAACCACTTCCGGTAAACTGTTCAGTATGAAAAAAATTCGCCTCGCAACCCGCAAGAGCGCGCTCGCGCTTTGGCAAACTGAACATGTTGCAGCACGACTACGCATTGCCCATCCTGGCTTGGAAGTTGAATTGGTGCCGATGAGTACGCGCGGCGACCGTATTCTGGACCGGCCATTGGCCGATATTGGCGGCAAGGGCCTGTTCCTGAAGGAACTCGAAGTCGCCATGCTCGAAAACGAGGCCGATGCGGCTGTGCATTCACTGAAAGATGTACCGATGGAATTGGACGGGCCGTTTCAATTGGCGGCAATTCTGGAACGTGCGGATCCCTTTGATGCTTTCGTTTCTGTAAATATTTCCGATTTCGATGCCCTGCCGAAAGGGGCCAAGGTCGGCACATCATCCTTGCGTCGGCAAGCGCAATTACGCGCGCGCCGGTCTGATTTACAGATCCTGGATTTGCGCGGAAATGTGAACACGCGTTTATCAAAGCTCGAAAATGGCGAATACGATGCGATTATTTTGGCCTGCGCTGGCTTGGATCGGTTGGGGCTTTCACGCTATATCAAACACCGGCTTGATGCACCCAGCTGGCTGCCAGCAGTGGCGCAGGGTGCCATCGCCATCGAGTGTCGTGAAGGCGATGATCAGACAGCAAAACTGCTTCAAGTTCTTAACCATAAAAAAACACAATTGTGCGTCGAAGCTGAGCGTTCCATGAACCGAATGTTGCATGGTAGTTGCCATGTGCCCGTAGCTGCTTACGCTACCCTCGAGGGAAATATATTAAGCCTTGAAGGATTAGTGGGTTCTGCCAAAACTGGCCACTGTGTGCGTGCGCATGCGGTTGGCCATTCGCATGACCCCGAGGGCTTGGGTCGCTTGGTCGCAACCGAATTACGTTTGCACGGAGCGGATGAATTAATGAAGTCATGAGGCGGGCATGACGACAACACGCAATGGGTGCTCGTATGCATTTTCCAATGTTCCATTTGGCATTTCCCGTCCATCAATTGGATGAAGCGAAAAATTTCTATCAATATGTTTTCGGCGCAACCTTGGGGCGTCAACGTGAACAGTGGTGTGACATTTACATGTTCGGCTGCCAAATCACGTTACATCAACAACCAGCGCAAGTTATTCCGAAAGAAAATCAGGGCGTCCGTCATTTCGGCGCCGTTTTGACCTGGCAGCAATGGGAAAGCCTATCGCAAAAACTGGTCGATAAAAACGTCGAGTTCGAATCGCCGCCGGTGGTGTCGCATGTCGCACAGCAGGACGAGCAGGCGAAGATGGCTCTGTGTGATCCGAGCGGAAATATCATCGAACTCAAGGCGTATCGTTATCCGAAGACGGCGCTTGAACTTATCTAGTTTGAATTCGAATTATTTCGAAACGAATCAGTAATATTTTTTATTGATTTTTGCGCGATGCAAAATCCAGGAATTTTTCGGGTTCGATACGTATAGCGGCTCCGGTCGGGCAGGCACGTACGCAGGCCGGACCAGAATCAAGTTCCTTGCACATATCGCATTTAACCGCCTTTTTGGGAATGTTCTTGTCCTTGGTCTGTTTTTCCATTCCTGGTTCGGTGCCAAGGCCTAACAGCAGCCATAGCGACAAACTGGGTTTGCTGCGTTTCGGATTTAATGGCGCCATCTGGATAACGCCATAGGGACAATTTTGTTCGCAATTGCCGCAGCCAATGCAGGAGTCATTGATAAAGACTTCACCATCACCGGCACGATGGATGGCATTTGGTGGACAATCTTTCATACAGTGCGGGTGCTCGCAATGGCGGCAGGAAGTCGGTACGTGAATTTGTGCGTAAGTAGGGCCGGCTTCGCGGTTGAGCCGTGAAGTGCCGCCATGGGTATCGGAACAGGCTTTCTCGCAATTATTGCAGCGCACGCAAAGTGCTTCATCAATTAGC
>JBDTTC010000330.1:0-11885 GCA_039930825.1 Arenimonas sp. | reverse complement strand
CAGCATCTGTATTTCCGCCCCTAGGGCAGAACGATAAAATTCAAGTGCTTCTTCGCAGCGGCCGCCGAAGAAAAGATAGGGCTGGACCAGAGTCGTCATATTGCCTCCTTGTATCAGAGAAGGAATTTAGTGAAATTACCGGTTTGATAATACGAGAAAATTCCGGGTTCGGTGTAAAAGTAATCCTGAAAAGACGCTGGTTTGCTAGCTTATTCAGTATTAAGTCGGTTTCTCGATATATTCACGAGCTGTTGAAGAGTGCTTTGTTCGTTTTACCAGTGAGGAGATACTAAGCCACCGCTACCATTTGCCAGCTAATTAGCTCCAAACGAAGCGCGGTGTCTGCTTGCCTTAATCAATCCGGTAAACGCGCGCCTTCGGCAAGTCTTCATCCACCTGCAAAAACCAGCGGCCGGCAAACCCTGGGACCACAATGATTTCGGGCGATTGCATCGGCTTGCGAAGTTTCATGCTGCCCTTGAGTACTTTCCATTTCTGTCCGTTTTCGAGTTCGAAAACGGTATCGACATCCCAGCCGTTAATCGTACCCGTCAACCGACTCTTGATCGGCTTGTCTTCAAGGCCGATATAGGAGGTACGAACAGCATCGTCTTTGTGCTCGGCTTTTTCGGCAGCAGCAGTTTTTATTGAGTCGTCCCGCAGTAGTTGGTTGAGACGCTCGATTTGCGCAGGCGATAAGGTGTCCAAGCCGGTTTCATGTAGCTGTTCCGTACTCAGGCGTTGTTCGACGTTGACGTAAGCCTGCCCCGCAAACGCGGCGAAAGACGAGAGCAATATTGTCAGCAATACGATGAGGCTAATTTTTCTGAACATGGTTATTCTCGTCCAAGTGCATACATGACCGCTTAGTCTAGGCCGGCTTTGTGACAAAATTGCGGCAATAATCTGCCGACAGATCAATAAACACCTTAAAATGCATTGCGGCCCGGAATAATCAAGCTGCATCACCAAAAATAATAGAATCGACAAGGATTTTTTTGAATCTGAAATATAACTATGCCCGACGAGAGCTTTCTTGCCGGATGATATCGCTATGATCTGGCTCTTGCCGTGGAAAGACGAAGATCATGCCAAACACACGCCGTGGGCAGTGTATGCCCTGATCCTGATCAATATTCTGGTCTTTCTTGCCATGCTGGCTACATCAGTAAATGGCGAGACGGATTGGTTCGAAAAATATGGTCTGACGCCAAATAATTGGCATTGGTATCAACTCGTCACCGCCAATTTTATTCATGGTGGTTTTTTTCATCTGCTCGGCAATATGCTTTTTCTGTGGCTCATTGGCGACAATATTGAAGATGCACTCGGGCCAGCGGGATTTTTGCTGTTGTATTTTATCGGCGGGCTTGCCGGCGATTTGTGGTTTATATCCGCTAACCCCGAAATGGCAATTCCATCGGTCGGAGCGTCGGGCTGCATTGCCACCATTGCCGGTGCCTGTGCCGTGATGTTTTTCAGCCAACCGGTCACGATACGAGTGATGTTTCTGGTTTTCACGATCACGACCTTCAGGATGAAAGCTTTCTGGATGTTATTGCTGTGGTTCGGCATGGATGTTTTCCAGACCTTCGAGGGCAAGGGCGTCATGGATGCCGTGGAAGTAAATTTCGTTGCCCATGGCGCCGGTTTTGCACTCGGGTTTACAGTGGGTTTTGTCGCGTTGGTGCATGGTGTCATGCGACGCTATAGTTCTTTGTCGGAAGGTGGTAATTGGTTTGGCTATTGGCCCGAGTCACTCGAAAACAATTACAGGCGACGCCGGAAAAGCAAGCCATTATGAAATGGCCCGGACCTAGATCAATGCCGGATGTTGTATCGCATTAATCAATCACGATAACGACTCCGACTGTAAAACCGAAGTTGCGGAGTTTATAGCACCAGCGGTATGACGTCGCAAACCAAAACGCAGGAGTAGCGTAGTCGTACCGCCTGAAAAGGCTGGGGCATATCGCCCACGGCAGCAGGCGCTATAAGAGGAACAATAGTAAGACTATGCAAATTATCCTTGTGATGATGTTTGTATTTACGATTTTAATTGCGATATCGGGTTTTAGGATTTGTCAGGAATATCAACGGGCGGTGATATTTCGTCTTGGTCGTTTTCAGGCGGTACGCGGCCCGGGTTGGTATTGGAATATTCCGCTGGTCGAAACTCAGAAAAAACTGGATATTCGGACTTGCACGGTAGATATCGAACGCCAGGAAACGGTTTCAAGAGATAGCGTCACGATCAAGGTCAATGCTGTTCTGTGGTTTCGCATTATCGATCCGGAAAGAGCCATCAATGCCGTGGAGGATTACAACACCGCAGTCTATCAAGTTGCGCTTACCGGCTTGCGTAATATTATCGGTCAACATGATCTAGATGAAGTATTGAAATCACGCGACCAAATCAATATCGCTTTGCGTGCAATGGTAGATGCTGCTACGCGCCCTTGGGGCATGACGGTTGAAATGGTGGAAATGAAAGATGTCGAAATTCCGGTCGCTATGCAACGTGCGATGGCACGCGAAGCAGAGGCGGTACGCGAAAAACGTGCCCGTATCATCAAGGCAGAAGCGGAACTGGAATCATCACAAAAATTAAGGGATGCCGCGCAATTTATTGCCGAGAATCCCGCGGCACTGGAGCTGCGTCGTATGCAAATGGTGACTGAAGTGGGTGCCGAACATAACACCACCACCTTGATCATGATGCCGTCGGACTTCATGACACTGGCCAAGAGTGCAGGCGATTACCTGCGTGCAAACACGCCGATAACAGCGGTCGAATAAACTGTGTTGGACTATCTGAGGGCAGAAGGGCGCGTCTAACGCGCCCTTTTTTTTATCGTCGTAGCTTTGCGACCCTTTTCCCTGCCTATGCATCTGAACTCGAGGCGGAACCACTTTGCCGACATGTGGTCATTTCTTCACGACTGTTCAGTCGTAACCCGTTAAAATCCGGCTATAACCCGATTCAAGGATATTGAATGTCGTCTTTACCTCGTGTGCAATCCCCGGCCCGTCGTCGCTGGCTCTGGCCTGTCGTCATCCTGCTTGTTCTAGCCGCTGCTGCTTATTGGTTTCTTGGTTCTCGCACAGACAAAGGTGAGCAGGGTTATCGTACCGATGCCGTTTCCCGCGGTGAAATTCGTACCGCGATTTCCGCCACCGGTACCTTGAGTGCAACGGCAACCGTTGATGTTGGCACGCAGGTGTCGGGCATATTGCAATCGGTTGACGTTGACTACAATGATGCGGTCAAGAAAGACCAGGTGATTGCCCGAATAGATCCCAGTACTTATCAGGCACGTCTGGATCAGGCGAATGCATCGCTGGCCAGTACACGCGCCGGATTGAATGAAGCGCAGGCCAGTGCCCGCAATGCGGAAGCGGATTATTCGCGTAAGTCGGATTTGGCAAAACGACAACTGGTATCGCGTACCGATGCCGATCTTGCGCTTGCCAACCGTGATCAAGCCCGCGCACGAATTGTGTCAGCCAGTGCGCAAGTGAAGCAGCAGCAGGCCACCGTCAATAGCGCACGTCTTGATCTGGAAAAAACCGTGATTCGTTCACCCGTCGATGGCGTTGTATTGTCACGCGCCGTCGAGCCTGGCCAAACCGTTGCCGCGAGTCTGCAAACGCCGGTGTTGTTCAAGATCGCGGGCGACTTGCGGCAGATGGAAATCGTGCTGGCAATCGATGAAGCCGATATTGGACAAGTACGAAATGGCCAGTCGGTAAAATTCAGCGTTGATGCCTTTCCAGATCGCAATTTTCGCGGCAAGGTAAAACAGATTCGCCTAGCTGCCACGAATACTTCGAACGTCATTACCTATCCGGTCGTGGTGGAAGTTGAAAACGGTGATCAGGCTTTATTGCCCGGCATGACGGCGAATGCCGAAATTGAAATCAGCAATCGCGACAACGTATTGAGCATTGCCAACTCGGCCCTGCGTTTCAAGCCCAATGATGCAAGCAGCCAGGCGGCGACTGCGGGTGCAGGTGCACAGGCGCGCAATGGTGTGATGATTTCCGAAAGCCTGGCCAAGGTGGCTGACGGCTTGAAACTGGATGCGGCCCAGCGCGAGGCTTTCGATACTGCCGTTACCGCCATGCGCGAACGTGCCGATGCCATGCGTAAAGCGGCAACGGCAAGAACCGAAGGGCAGGCCGCAGGCTCTCGGACATTTGGTGGCCAGGCCGGCGGTCAACGTCAGGGCGGCAATGGCGGCAGTGATGGCGCGCGCCGCATGGCGGAACGCATGAAGCAATCGTTTGCACCCTTTCGGTCAATGCTGTCGCCGGAACAACAGCAAACCTGGGATTCCGAGCTGGTAGCGTTGGCGACTGCCAAGCGTGCTCCGGTTTATAAATTGGTCGAAGGCAAACCCGAACAAGTGACGGTTCGTCTTGGCTCTTCCGACGGCACCCGCACGGAGATCATGGGTGAAGCATTGGCCGAAGGTGATTTGATCATCATCGGTAGCGCACGTCCGACCGACAGCAAATGAAAAATAATTTCGTTATCGAAACCCAGGCCTTGAGCAAGGTTTATCATCCCGGCACGCAAGCCGAGGTGGTAGCACTTGATGCTGTCGATTTGAAAATAGCGGCCGGTGAATTTGTCGCCATTATGGGTGCCTCCGGATCAGGAAAGTCGACTTTGATGAATCTGATCGGTTGCCTCGACAAGCCCAGTTCCGGTCGTTTTATCTGTGATGGCGTGGATGTTTCAACACTGGATCGTGAAGAACTTGCCAAGCTGCGTCTAAGCAAGTTGGGTTTCATCTTCCAGGGTTTTAATCTATTGACGCGAATGGACGCCTTGCACAACGTAATGATGCCACTCGGTTATGCAAATACTCCCATTGCCGAGCGCGAATCACTCGCGCAGAAAGCACTGGATGCCGTGGGCCTAAGCGGACGTTCAACCCATCTCCCGGGTGAGCTTTCCGGTGGCCAGCAGCAACGAGTTGCCATTGCACGCGCCATTATTAATAACCCGCCGATTATTCTTGCCGACGAACCTACCGGCGCACTAGATTCACGCACCGGCGAAGAAATTCTTGATCTGTTCAAACGACTCAAGAATGACGGTCATACGATGGTGTTGATTACCCATGATGCAAAAGTTGCCGAACATGCCGACCGCATTTGCGTGATGCGCGATGGTAAATTATTCGAATCGGAGAAAACGGCATGACATTAAGTGATACTTTACGAACCGCCGTTTTTGCCTTGCGCGGTAACTGGGTGCGGAGCGCCCTCACTTCACTTGGTGTGATCATCGGTATTGCGGCAGTTATCGTCATGGTGTCGGTGGGTCAGGGCACACAATCAGAAATCAATAAATTAGTCTCTGGTCTAGGTTCGAATCGTCTGGATATTAGTTCGGGCGCTGGTAATCAGGGTGGTATTCGTACTAGCGCCGGTAGCCAGTGGACGCTTACCGATGAAGATGCTGCGGCTATTCGCGCACAGCTTCCGGAAGTGCAATACGTTGCCGCCGGCATTCGTGGTGGCAGTCAATTGGTGTACGCGGAAAATAACTGGTCCACCAGTTGGCAAGGTGTGCAACCGGATTATTTTGATATTAATAATTGGAAAATTGCCCAGGGCGAAAACCTGCAAGCGCAGGATTACAGCAGTGCAGCAAAGTCGGTAGTGATCGGTGAAACCATTCGTTTGAATTTATTCGGTGATGCCGATGCGATTGGTCAAAGCATCCGTCTCGGCAAAGTGCCGTTCAAAGTAGTGGGTGTGTTGGCACCGAAAGGTCAGGGCGGGTTTGGTCAAGATCAAGACGATGTCGTGATGATTCCGCTGGACACAGCACGCCGCCGCTTGTCGGGTTCGACTTCAAGACCACCCGGTGCAGTACAACAAATTGCGATTGGCGTAACACGTGCCGAGGACCTGGCCTACGTGCAGGAAGAAGTGGAAGTGCTGATGCGCGAACGCCACAAGATTGCGCCTGGTGCAGACGACGATTTTTCCGTTCGCAATATTGCCGAAATCGTCGCGACTCGAACAGCGGCGACAAAAGTGATGTCATATTTGCTGGGTGCGGTCGCAGGCATTTCATTATTGGTCGGAGGCATTGGCATCATGAATATCATGCTGGTGTCGGTGACCGAGCGCATTCGAGAAATAGGATTGCGAATGGCCGTCGGTGCCGGGCCAGGAGATATCCAGCGACAATTCCTGGCCGAAGCCATGTTGATCTCATTTGGCGGCGGTTTAATTGGTACGGCGATTGGCGTGTTGGGTGCTTTGGCGGTGTCGAAATTCAGTCAGGATCTGCCGGTGCAACTCGATTGGCAAGTCGTCGTTCTAGCCGTTGTGTGCTCAGTGAGCACTGGATTGTTTTTCGGTTTTTATCCGGCGCGTAAAGCATCACAACTCGATCCGATTGAAGCCTTGAGGCATCAGGGATAAAAGCGGTCAACAATTTTTGGTAAACAAAAAGGGATGCAAAGGCATCCCTTTTTTGTGCATGATAATTTCAGTGATGCTTTTTACCGGTTCCATTTAACATGGCATACAACTGGTCTTTTAAATGCAATCGGTTTTTCTTTTGCTCTTCAAGATAGCTGTCGGTATTGGGTTCGATTCCGTTTTCAATTCTAACCACGGCCTTGTCAACGATTTCGTATTCTTCGAAAAGATTGGAAAAATGCTTGTCGGATATTTTGAGTGCGTGGATTTTTTCGCGGAATTCCGGAAATTCCAGAATCAACGGATGGTGGTCTACCAGGTTCATGCTTGCTCCTTGCAAGAGTTTATTCACACTTGCAGTGTGTGCCTTTTCCGAACTTAGTCTTTGATTTCAGTCAAACACCTGGCTAGGCTTGAATCGAAGGGAAAGTCGGCGGGGCACATGATTTCGATCAAACCAATGTCTTTCGTTCAGGCATAGACTCAAGCCATTCCAATTGATGGGCTGTAATAAAAATGCCTGAGCAGGCGGGTCACCGGCTTAAAGCGTATGCATTGGCGCAACTTCAGCGAGCCATAGTTTGCCTCGGCTGGCGAGGCTCACATGCGCACGATGGCGTGCATCAGGCTCGTAAATCCATGCGTCGCGTTCGAGCTTGTCTTGCCTTGGGCGAATCTGCCCTCGGTGTCGGAGCGGGTATGCTTGATCAAGAGCTATCAAAAATATGCAAAAGTTTGTCCAGTCTTCGCGATGCTCAGGCGCGGGTGGAAAGCCTTGATCGCTTGCTTAAAAAACATCCGGAACAAGAAAAATATTCAAGCCTTCTGGCAGCCAAACGATTGGCCATGGTGGCCAGAGCCGAAGCGATGCGCAATGAACAAGTCATCGACATGGATTTTTTGACACGGCGTGAATGTCTTCGAGTGTTGTTAGCGGCGATGCCGGTATTGCCTTGGCAACATATCGGCGATGACGATTTATCAGGTGCAATGCTGCATTCCGCGAAAATTTGTAATGCGGCTGCCGAAATAGCCTTGAGCCAAGGCAGGGAAAAAGACTGGCATCGACTTCGCAGGCGTCGTCGTCGGTTGATACAGCAATATACGGCATTGGAAAATAGTGGAATCGAGTTATCGTCGATTAACGTGCCGGATCGCAAGCTCGGCACTTTGCTAGGTGAAGCGCAGGATATTTCGATCTTGCGAGATTTTTTCAAACTGCATTCCGGCATGTCGGAAGAAAACCGTAAGCTACTACGTAAATTTCTTAAACGGGAATTCAAGCACATCAGCGCAGAGGCAATGGCAGGCCCGTAGTTGAATCATTTACATTTCAGTTCGACAGGCTGTGCTTTCAGAATAGTTTGAACCGTTATCGTCTTCACACCATCGCTACAATATGGGTGGCCGAAGGTCAGCTGCTTGTGCGTTGAACATTTAGAGAAATGATTTACTATCCGTGAACGGACTCTTTTTTCATTGCCCCCAGATGAGGATTGCTTCACGTGCCCGAAACTGTGCCGCCAGTACACGAGAGTGCGCCACGTTTGACCCGGAAGCAGCTGCTTATCGTTTTCTGTCTTGCCTTGGGTCTGCTATTCGCCGTTGCCGTTCTAGTCTGTCAGGAAAGCCGGCGCGAAGCGCTGGCGCGCAACATGGTTACCAATACCTTGCTGGTGTTGAAGCAGGCGATAGAGCTTGAGAACAGTGCGCTCGGCATGGAAGCCAGCCAGCGTGGCTTCTTGATATCGGGCCACTCAACTCAACTCGTCAGTCGTGATGCCGGTTATGCCGACGCTGCTCGCTTGATCAATATCTTGACGCAACTGGTGAGTGATAATCCGGAACAGGTTCGGCGCATGAAACAATGTGCAGAGGACCTCGATAAGCGCTATGCCATCATGCGAGCGAATTCCACCTTTGCTTCTGACGAAAACCTTACGGAGGCCCGTACACGTTTTCGTGCCAGCGGCGAAGGCTCGATTGAACCCGTGCGGAAAATATTGGCTTCCGTGCGTTTGGAAGAAAATCGTTTGCTCACAAAACGCCTACAAGCCTATGAACAGCGCAGAGCGAAATTTCAATGGTTGCTGATTGGGGGCACCGGATTGGCACTTCTGTTATTGGGTGCTTGCGCTTTCGCCCTGCATCGTCAGCTTGTCTATGGCGAGCAGGTTGCGGCCGAGCTTGCGCAATCGAATGAACAATTAAAGTTTGCCTATGAAGTATCAAAAATCGGTAGCTGGGAATTGAATCTAGTTACTGGAAAAACAAAACGCTCATTGCTGCATGACCAGATTTTCGGCAACGAAAAGGCATTGGCGGAATGGGGCTACGATTCGTTCACCCGGTACGTGCACCCGGAAGATGCCGAACAGGTTGATCAAGTTTTCCAGAATGCCACCCGCGGCGAAAATCTCGATTTTGAATGTCGAATCATCTGGCAGGATAAAAGCCAGCACTGGATTTCGGTTCATGGTCGTATCTATGAATCTCCTGATGGAGACCGCAGCAGAATGCTGGGTACCATTGCCGATATCACCGCCAGAAAAGAAGCGGAACAAGCAATCTCGCAGCTCAATCGCGAATTGCTTGCTCGCACGGTAGAGTTGCAGGCGGCCAATCTTGAGCTCGAAAGTTTCAGCTATTCGGTGTCACACGATTTGCGGGCACCGCTTCGCCATATCGATGGTTATGCACGCATGCTGGTGGAAGATGCCGCAGATCAGCTACAACCGGAATCACAGCGATACCTGCAGACGATTATTGGCAGTGCAAGGCGAATGGGAATGCTGATCGATGATTTGCTCACCTTCTCACGACTTGGCCGCAAGCCGTTGGCCAAGCAAGAGGTCAATATGCAGGATCTGGTCGCCAGTGTGTTGAATGATCTGTCTTCGGCAAAAGGTGAAGATGTTGCTGAAATAAAAGTGTCTTCATTGCCATTGATTTACGGCGACCCGGCTCTGCTAAGACAGGTATGGACAAATCTGATTTCCAACGCAATCAAATACAGCGCGCCACGCGGCGAGCAAGCACATATTGAAATCGCCGGCGAAGCAGAAGGCGGGCATATTCATTATTGGGTCAAGGACAACGGCGTGGGTTTTGATATGCGATATGCCGACAAACTGTTTGGCGTATTCCAAAGAATGCATCCGCAAGACCAGTTTGAAGGTACCGGTGTTGGCTTGGCCATCGTGCAGCGCATTATTAGTCGTCATGCTGGCCGGGTTTTTGCGACGGCCGAAAAAGATAAAGGTGCGTGTTTTTCGTTTGAGTTGCCCATCGGAGATTTAGCGAATGAATAAATATCAGAATGTTGAAATCCTGCTGGTGGAAGACTCGGTACATGATGCGGAAATGACGATGCGCGTGCTTAAACGCCGCGGTATTGTCAACGAGATCGCCTGGATGAAGGACGGTGTCGAAGCGATCGAGTATCTGTTTTGCGAAGGTGAATATGCCGAACGCGACAATGGCTTGCCAAAGCTGGTTTTGCTCGATATGAAAATGCCGCGCATGGATGGGCTGCAGGTGCTCAAGCGGCTCAAGAGTTCCGAGCGCACGAGACATATTCCGGTCGTGATGTTGACTTCATCGCAGGAGGAAAGTGATTTGATGAACAGCTATTTGTCCGGCGTAAATAGCTACATCGTCAAGCCGGTAGACTTTGAACAATTTGATGAAACTATTGCCCAGGTTGGAATGTACTGGGCGGTAGTAAACCAGACGCCGGGTTAGTAGGAGAGTTTCGTCATTATGGATTCCCTGGTTTTGCCATTGCGAATTTTACTGGTGGACGATTCGGCCACCGATATTGCGCTGAATATTCGTGCCTTGAATGATCTCGGACGTCCCATCGTGACCGAAGCGGTCAGTAGCGATAGTGGTCTGCGTGAAACTCTTTCGCGCTTCAAGCCGGACCTTATTCTGAGTGATTTTTCAATGCCGGGTTTCAGCGGCCAGAAAGCACTCGAGATCGCCAACGAACTGGCACCCGATATCCCTTTCATTTATGTATCGGGAACGATTGGTGAGGAGTTGGCAATCGAGGCAATGCAGCGAGGTGCCTCGGACTATGTCTTGAAGGATAATTTGCGTCGTTTGAAACCGGCGATTGAGCGTGCATTGATCGCCGCGGAACAAAGACTTGAACGGCAGCGCATGCAATTGGCGTTACGCGATAGCGAAGAACGTTTCAGAGCGATTGTGGAAACGACCGAAGACTGGATCTGGGAAATGGATATCGATGGCCATCATATCTACAGCAATGACAGCGTGATCAGCATGCTCGGCTACTCGCCGGCGGAGTTGATGGAAAAAAATTCGCTTGAACTGTTGGTGGATGAAGACCGGAAACTTGTCGAAGCGAAACTGCCCGAGCTGATTGCTACGAAACAGGGTTGGAATAACTGGGTCCTACATTGGCGACATCGTGACGGTAGTATTCGCTTGCTCGAAAGCAAGGCGCAGCCATTGTTCGATGCAAATGGAAACATGAGCGGATATCGCGGCATTGATCGCGATGTCACCTTGCGAATGCAGCAGGCGAGCAAAATCGAACAATTGGCGCGGATACAAGCTGTGCTCAGCGCACACGGTAATTCCGTCTTGCGTGCTCGCGATGCGAATGAATTGCTTGATCTGACCTGCCGTGTTGCGGTGGAGCAGGGGCATTTCAAGGCGGCCTTGATCAGTCAGCGAATGCCCGGCAATCTTTTGACGATAAGCAACTCTTATGGTGATGAGGCGGTAATTGGAATGTTGACGGCATTGGGCCCGGTACCTTTGGAAGCATCCGGCGAACAAGTTCGGCCATCTGCGCGTGTTTTCTTGCAGGCAAAAAGAATCAATATTCCGGATTTTGCTAAATCGGACCTGCCTGATTTTTTGCGTGATGGTGCATCGCAGGCAGGCGTAGCGGCACAAATCGTATTGCCGATTGGTTCGCCACCTTGGGCCATATTAAACCTGTTTTCGGGCACAGCGCAGGAGTACGACAACGAGGAAATCGCATTACTCGAACGGCTGACCGCAGAAATAGATTACGGTCACGATTTCATCGCTAAAAGCGAACGATTAGAGTATCTCGCTTATCACAATGCAGTCACCGGCCTGCCCAGCCGCACATCGTTTGGCGAGTTGATCGGACCTCGACTCGAGCGAAGCCCGCATGTTGTAGTGATGATGGATATCGACCGCTTCCGTTATTACAATAATTCGCGCAGCCGGGGTTTCGGCGACAGTTTGTTGCGTGCAGTCAGCTCGCGGCTTATTACCCTGATGCCGGAGGAAACGCTATTTACCCATCCGGGTGATGATGCCTTCCTGTTTGCCTATCCTTCGATCGAAGATATCGAAGCATCCATGTCACGTGTTGAAGCGATATTGAAAAATTGCTGCGAACAGTCTTTCATTGTCGATGGCGAGGA
>JBDTTC010000329.1:0-29310 GCA_039930825.1 Arenimonas sp. | reverse complement strand
TTGTGAGTGTGTCGGGCCTTCGGCCCGACACACTCACAACATGAAACTTTGAAGCATCGGAAATCTTTTTGAGCGTCGGGCCAGGGCCCGACCTACATTATTCCGCGGTATATTTCTTCAACCATGCGTTCACCGTGTCATGCCACAGCACACTGTTATGCGGTTTCAGAATCCAGTGGTTTTCATCCGGGAAAGTCAGGAACTGGCTATCCACACCACGGCGTTGCAATGCAGTAAATGCACCAATGCCCTGTTCGACCGGAATACGGTAATCGAGTTGACCGTGAACCACCAGCATCGGTACTTTCCAGTTCTTGACGTAATTAACCGGATTGCTGGTTTCATAAGATTCTGGTTTTTCGTAAACGGTACCTTTATGTTCCCACTCGTCGAACCAAAGTTCTTCAGTCGAATAACCCATACTGCGACTATCGAATACACCTGAATGCGACACGAGGCATTTCCATGGCGATGGCCAGTTACCGGCAATCCAGTTCACCATATAGCCGCCGTAACTGCCGCCAAGCGCGCAAGCGCGATCGCCATTCAAGAAAGCATATTTACCTAGTGCTGCCGACCAGCCTTTTTGCAAATCTTCCAGTGGCTTGCCACCCCAGTCACCAGAAATTCCGTCGGTAAATGCCTGGCCGTAACCGGTTGAACCGTGGAAATCAATCATCACGACGGCAAAGCCCATACCAGCGTAGGTTTGTGCATTCCAGCGGTAATGGAAATTATTACCGAAGCTGCCCTGCGGCCCACCGTGAATTAGAAACGCGACCGGATATTTTTTATTCTTGTCGAAATTCGCGGGTTTCACCACATAACCGTAAACCGTTTCGTTATTCCAGCCTTTGAAATTAAATTGCTCATACGAACCCATCGCAATATCTTTCAATTTATCGGCATTGAAATTCGAGATTTGTTTGACCTTTGTGCCTTCCGTATTGGCGGTAAATAATTGTGCAGGTGTCGTCAGTGTGCTGCGGGCAAACACCAGGGTGCCGCCTGCAATATCGAAGCCCGAGACAGTGCCATTACTAACGAGTTTACGAGCTGCACCAGTACTGGTATCAATCGCGAACAAGGCATGCGAACCGAAATCATCGGTAACGGTGTAGAGCGATTTACCGTCTGCACTCAACACCAGGCTGTCAGCACTGCGGTCCCAATCGGCATTAATTTCATGCCTGGCGCCAGTGGCCAGATCCATTGCGATTACGCCGAAACGGTCGGCTTCGAAACCAGCGCGTTTCATCGCACGATAATATAAAGTTTTGCCATCGTGGCTGAATACCGGACCGGTATCCCAGGCAGGATTGTCGGCAGTCAGGTTTTTGGCAACACCCATGCCATCGACAGACACCGAGTACAAATCGAAATTAGTTGACCAAGGCTCGGTTTTTCCCGCGATGCGCGCATTGAATACGATGGTCGTGCCATCCGGCGAGAACGCATACTCGCTTGCATCACCAAATGGCTTGGAAGGCACGTCGCCATCAATTCCGTTGGTAATTTTTTTCGGCTCGCCGTTTAATTTTCCATCGGCAGAAAAACCGGCAACAAATAATTGATTTTTGCGGCCATCAGCCCAGGTATCCCAATGTCGGATAAATAGTTTGTCGTAAAGTACGCCGCTCACTTTGCTGGCTTCAGTATCATCAAGATGTTTTTTGCTGCAGGCCAGATCGTTGCAGTCATTGAAAACTTCAAGATTGAAAGCAACCGACTTTCCATCAGGAGAAATTTTATAACTGCCGATATCCAGCGGATAATTCGATAACTGGATTGCATCGCCCCCGACAATCGGCTGTTTCCATAATTGCATCGAACCTGATTTTGCACTCAGAAAATAAATGCTTTGGCCGTCGCCCGAAAAAACGGGACTATTGACGTTCAAATCTTCAGCCGTAATTCGTACCGGTGCCTGCTTTGAATTTAGTGACTGTTTCCAGAAACCCGTTTTTGCCTTGTTCGCCGCATAGTCGACTTGCCTTAGCCCGTACACGACCGTTTTGCCGTCAGGCGAGAGCGTGGGTTCTGAAACCCGATCAAAATTCACCATGTCGCGAGCGTCCATACCGCGAGCAGCAAAAGCCTGCGATGAAATCAATATGGGTAGCAACAGGGCAATAGGAGTAAAACGGCTATTCATAAAAGCACCGAGTATTGGAAAGCCTACAGTTTAGGCCTAGGCGAGCCATACGCCAAGCGTTTGGCCTAGCCTTACCGCGTTAAGCTCAGGCTATACTCGGGTTTTTACTGTTACCGGAGTTGGTTTTGTGAATACAGTGGCCCTGCCCTCGAATGATGATTTTCTGGGACACCCGAAAGGCGTGTTTGTCTGCTTCTTCACCGAGATGTGGGAGCGGTTTTCGTTTTACGGCATGAAAGCATTGCTGCTGCTTTACCTAATCCAACATCATAAATTTGGCGATTCCGTTGGTTTCGACGTACTGGGTGCCTACGGTGGCTTGGTCTATTGCATTCCGGTATTCGGCGGCATGCTGGCCGATCGTTATCTGGGTATGCGAAAGGCCGTCATTTTCGGTGGCTTGCTTCTGGTTTGCGGCCACATCGGCATGGCAGTCGAAGGCAACACGGCGACAATGGTGAATGGCGTAATGGTGCGTGATGAAGCTGCGTTGCAAGTCTTCTACTTTTCACTGTCATTAATCATTATGGGTGTCGGCTTTCTCAAGCCAAACATCTCTACGATTGTTGGCAAACTATATTCGCAGGACGACCCTCGCCGCGATTCCGGCTTCTCGCTGTTCTATGCGGGTATTAATCTCGGTGCATTGTTCGCATCCTTAGTTTGCGGTTACCTTGGCCAGACTTTCGGCTGGAAATATGGCTTCGGTGCTGCCGGTATCGGCATGATCTTCGGCCTTTTACAATTCCTCTGGGGCCAGAAATATCTGCACGGCTATGCTGAACCGCCGCAAGCATTGCCGCGTTCAAAAGAGTTCTCGATATATGCCGGCGCCATAGTCGCACTACTTCCTTTGGCAGGCCTGATGTGGGCGGTCGCCAATGGCGCGTTCAAACTGCCAGGTGATGTTTCTCTCGCTCTGGGACTGATGATTCTGGTGATGGTCGGAGTTCTGATCTGGTACCTGTGGTTCATCTTGAGCAAATGCACGCCAGTGCAGCGCGACCAGATGATTTCCCTGATGACGCTGATTTTCATGTGTCTAGTGTTCTTCGTTTTATATGAGCAAACCTATGGCAGCTGGGTCACATTTACCGACCGCTTGTTGACCAAGGACATAGCTCCTTCCCTGGTGCACGTTCAATCACAAGTAGTCTGGTCGGAAGACTGGATGTCGAATTTCAATACGTTTCTGAAAACCGTACCGTGGTCGATTGTTTCACTTGTACTCGCTCCTGCTTCATTCATGCTCGCGGCTACATTGTCTGATCGTAATTCAGCATCGAAAGCACCAAAATTATTGTTCGCCGGTGCCTTCCTGCTGATGTTGATCTTCCTGATTCGCGATTCACTGGTACTGCCGCAGACTGGTGGCTCACTCACCTATTTGGGTGCCATGTTCCTGGTATTGCTTGCACCTATTTTCACTGGTTTGTGGGGCTGGCTGGATAAACTTGGTGCTGATCCTTCCAAGCCAATCAAAAGCGCACTTGGCTTGATGTTCGCGGGCCTCAGCTTTATTCCACTCGCCATTGCGGCTCAACAAACAGGCGAATCCGGCATGCAGGCCAGCGTCTGGTGGCTAGTGCTTGCGTACTTCATTCTAGAAGTTGGCGAGATGTGTTTATCACCTGTCGGTCTATCGGCAGTGACTCAATTGTCGATGCCGCGAGTTGTGAGCTTGATGATGGGCACCTGGTTCCTGGCAACGGCGTTTTCGGAAACCCTCGCTGCCATGTTTGGCAAAATTGCCGCGATCGAAATTGAAGACGGCGGCAAGCTGGTACAACATACTGCCGAATGGACATCTGCCGCAGCCAAATACGAACATCTATTCTGGTTAATGATGTGGATCGGGCTCGGCTTTGCCGCAATTGCATTTATCGCTTCACCACTGATCAGACGCGGCATGCACGGGGTGAAATAATCCCGATTCATCAAGCATAAAAAAACGGCACCGAGAGGTGCCGTTTTTGTTTACAGGAGTTTTCCTGCTGATTCGCTTACTGTTTTTGACTGCCGGGACCGATATGTTTATCGAGGAAACCCAGTAGGCGCTGGTAAAAATCAATCTTGTTTTTAAGCAGAAAATTACCATGTCCTTCGCCTTCATACATCACCATATCAACTTGTCTGCCTGCTCTCTTTAGTGCGTCATACATCACTTGCGTCTGTGCTGGCGGGCATCGAACGTCTTCTTTGCCGGCTGCCAGATAAACAGGCACCTTGATTCGATCCGCTAGCTTGCTTGGAGACACCAAGTTAAGATCTCTCTCTCCAATAGCTTCTTTTAAATAACCAATTCCCGCCTTTGTATCTTTGGCATCGCCCACGTGATACCAAAGTGCCAAGTCATAGACGCCTACGTTACCAAAAGAGCAACGATATAGATCAGGTTCCTTTGCAACAGCCATGAGTGACGCATAACCGCCATAACTGGCACCGTACATGCAGATTCTATTCTTATCGGCGATACCTTCGCGTATTGCCCAACGGGTAGCATCAGTCACATCATCCTGCATCACTCCGCCCCATTGCTGGTAACCGGCATGCATGAATTTTCGGCCATAACCACCTGAACCGCGGTAATTCACTTGGAGAACGGCGTAGCCATTCGCAGCAAGAATCTGGACATCAGGGTCATAGCCCCAGCTATCTTTAATGCCAAATGGTCCTCCGTGTGGATGGACTATCAAAGGTAAATGCTTGCCATTGCTACCTAATGGAATAGTCAATAAACCTTCGATGGGAGTGCCATCTCTGGACACGAAATATATCGGTTCCATTTTTGCCAACATTTCAGGCTTAAACCACGCATTATTGCTAAGCAAATAACTTAGCTTGTTATTTACACGATCAAATAAATAATAATCGCCAGGCACGTTGTCTGCAAAACCTTGCACAACGGCCCAATTGCCGTCTCTTGTATAAGAAGTCGGCACCAGTTCCTGCGAAGACATGCTTTTATGCAGACCGGCGTGCATTTTAGCAAAGGGGTTTTCCTTGTCGAAATATTCGTAGCGCGGCTTGCCGTCATCATAAGCAATACCATACGCACCGCCATCCACGGGTGATCTTAAAAGACCACGGGGGTCGACATTGTCATCCACTTTGAAAAGCTTTTTTTCCTTCGTTAGCGAATTGAATGTATAAATTGCATCCGGCCCCTCTGATTCTTCGGACTGCAAATAAACCGTCTTGCCATCGGCAGAGTATCCGATCGGTTCGACAGATTTACTGGTTTCGGCCTCATCATTCAACAGCTCCCATTCAGCCTTATCCGAACTCCTGTAATAGGTTTTAGTCCTTCTGTCGCTACCTGCACCGATTGCAAAACGTACCACCCCCAGTGGATCAACGCTGAAGCTGCCGTTGCGCACCGGTGACTTCACCACCGTTGTGTATTTGCCCGTATTTACATTCATTCTTGCGACTTGGCTTGCGCCAGCTTCACCGCGAATATTGACGAGCACAAAATCATCATCATCACGCAATGTGTTCAGGATTGTGGCGCCGATGAAACGATTTCCTGGATCAGACGATCTGGCACCGATCAGAGCCCCGCCTTGTCCCTTTCCATCTACGTTGACACCGTAAATTTCCCCCGTACCTGCTGGCCTTTCCAATTCACCGCCCTTTTCACCGATCGAAAACAATATCCTCTCGGGATTAACCCAGTCATAGTCTGCAATGTATGTGTTTTTTGGGAGCACCACTTTACCGGTGATCTTCATGTCCGACCGTCTCAAGATGACCAAGCTAGAACCGTCGTCTTTCGGAATCGTTGCTGCGAAATAATCACCAGACGGCGAGATATTCATAGAATCGAAAACATCACGCTTGAGAAATTGCTCCAGTGGAATGGGAGATTTCGCTTGAGCACGTGAATCCGTGCTCGCGAGTACAAGCAGTGAAAGTGCCGCGCCGATTAAAATTTTATTCATAAAACCCTCTTTGGACTTGTCCCATATTCGAACGTCACCGAGCAGTGACGCAAATTAAAACAAAACATGTAAATCGATTAATTCGTTTTTGCTTTTTTGCCGTCCGATCCTATATTTGCATCAAGAAATACCAATACACGATTGGCAAAATCAATACGATTCTTGATCAGGTAATTGCCATGCCCTTCTTTCTCGTAAACTACCAGTTCAACCGGTTTACCCAATGCCTTGAGTGCATCGTTCATTTTGCGGGAATGAACAATTGGGGCAACATCGTCTTCATCGCCTGCCGCCAACAAGATTGGCACTTTAATTTTGTCAGCCAATTTGTTCGGTGATTTCGAAGCATTGGCGGAATTGCCAAAGTGTCGATCCATCAGGTTTTTTCCTAATTTCGAATCGGAAGCACCATCCGTATAAAGCTGGGCAAGATCATAAACGCCTACGTTCCCGATGGCACAAGCATACAAATCTGGCTCTTTAACGGCTCCCATCAACGCGGCATAGGCACCATAACTCGCGCCATAAATGCATATCCGCTTTGGACTGGCGATTCCATTGGCAACTGCCCATTTTGTCGCATCGGTCAAATCGTCCTGCATGGTTCCACCCCATTGCCCGTAACCGCTGGAAATAAAGTTACGGCCATAGTTGCCCGAGCCTCTAAAATTTAATTGCAGGACTGCGTAACCGCGATTCGCCAGCAACTGAATTTCAGGATCCATGCCCCAAACGTCTGATTGTGCGAATGGGCCTCCGTGCGGATAAACCACCAACGGCAGATTTTTCCCATCGCTGCCTTTGGGAATTGTCAGGAAACCATGCAGCAAGACATTATCCCGTGCCTTTAAACTTATTGGAGTCATCGTGGACATAAGCTCGGGATCCAGCTTTGTCGAGGTTGACGCAACATAGGCAGCCTGTTTTGTCTTGAAATCGTACAGGTAATAGTCGCCCAGATTTTTATCCGAATAAACAAAATACAATCCCAGCGTTCCATCCTTCGTAAACGAGGTGGGCATAACCGTGGCGTCGGAAAAGCTGGATTGCAGTCCTCGTAGAGCAATGGCAAAAGGGCTTTCTGTATTCAGAAAGCGGATTTTTGGTTTGCCGTCCAGATAACGAAATGCATAGACACTTCCATCAACCGGAGAAAGCAGAGCTCTTTCCGGATCGACATTGTCGTCCTTGAATAGAAGCTTGCGCTGCTTGGTCTTGCTGTCAAATTGATAAATCGCATCTGGCCCCGACTCTTCTTCAATTTGCACATAGGCAATAGTGCCGTCGCTCGAATAACCCAATGGCATGACATTGAGCGCCGTTTCTTTCTGATCATTAAAGACCGTCCAGTCATCACGGTCTGCATCCCGGTAATACATTTTTGTATCAAGGTCATCGCGTGAACTAGAGACGAACCTGACCGCGCCTTTATTGTCACTGTAAAAACTTGCATATTTCCCAGGCGCGCGGGTCGCCACGGCAGTCAATGTACCGTTGTACACATTCATTTTGTTGACTTGATATTCCTGCTTGCTGATGTTGTAGATTTCAACTAGGACACGATCGTCATCGTCCAACAGCGTATCCAAAATACGGGAAACGTAAAATTTTGTGAAATGATCGCTTCGATCCATCAGAAATAAATCGATCCGCCCCTGCTTGGAGCCATCGAAATTGGTGCCGAAAACTCCATCAACACCAACCGGGTCGCTTAAACGTCCCAGCTTCTTTTCGGCAGTGAAAATAATCCGCTCCGGATTTACCCATTGGAACCAGGTCACATGTGCCTTTTTTTCCAACACAACTTTCCCCGTCACTTTCATGTCGGAGCGTCTCAAAATGATCAGGGCAGTTCGGTCTTCGGTTGGGATGGTCGCCGCCAGATACTCGCCGGTCGGAGATATTTTGATATCGACAAACTGATTCAAAGCGAAAAAGTCGGCAACTGGAATCTGTGGTGCAGTCTGTGCAATAGAAGCGTTTGAAAGGAAAGCTGCCAAGAAAATGGCCAGCACTTGTCGTAAATTCATCGGAATATGACTCGTTGGTAATTAAGCCTATTGTCGCAAAATTTCCCGTCAATTACCTTTGTGCTAGACCATTTCTGCCAAAACCTGATTCAAGCCTAGCCGCCAATCTGGCAAGCGCATATTGAAATCTGCTTCAAAACGCCTGCAATCGAGACGCGAATACATGGGTCGTTTAGCTTTGGTCGGATATTCATTACTCGGGATGCCGACCAGACGCGGTGCTTTTTCTAGCACTCCTGCAGACAGTGCTTCCTGATATATAGACTGGGCAAATTGGTGCCAGCTGCATTCACCGTCGGCCGCTACATGCCAGGTGCCATTGGCTTCAAAGTTTTTCGTAACTGCCAATGCAGTGGCAGCTGCCAGCCATCTGGCAGGTGTTGGCGAACCAACCTGGTCATTGACTATTCGTAATTCATCGCGCTCTTTTGCCAGTTTGAGCGCGGTGCGCAGAAAGTTTTGCCCGCGTGCTGCATACAGCCAGGCCGTCCGGAAAATAAAATGCGAGCAGCCCGCTTCACGAATGGCGACTTCACCAGCCAGTTTGGTTTTACCGTACACACTCGATGGCGCGGTTGGATCATCTTCACGAATGGGGCGCAGCAAGGTGCCGCTAAAAACGTAATCCGTCGAATAGTGCACCAGCTTGCTGTTTTGCTCCTTGCAGGCCAGTGCAAGTTCAGCAACCGCATCGGCATTGACGCGTTGCGACAAGGCGGGCTCGTCTTCGGCCCGGTCAACCTGGGTATGTGCAACAGCATTGAGTACCAGGTCTGGTTTATTCAGCTGGACCAATCTGGATAAATCACCTTCTTTTTCAAAATCGATTTTAGTGCAGGCAGTTCCGCCTGGAAGCATGCCGCTATATGTGCAGGCAATGATTTCGCCTAGCGGGGCAAATGCACGATGCAATTCAAACCCGACTTGTCCGTCCGCGCCCAACAATAAGATTTTCATGCTTCACCTCTAGGCAATTTTTTCGGCGAAATATCGCATAAAAACGGGGCCTTGGCATCTTTGCTCGAAAGGATCGGCTTGCTAACCGGCCAATCTATTGCAAGGCTTGCATCATCCCAGCGCAAGCCTGCATCGTACTCGGGATTATAGGTTTCGGTACACAAATAACTGAAAGTCGCACGTTCGCTGAGCACCACGAAGCCGTGTGCAAATCCAGGCGGAATCCAGAATTGGCGCTTGTTATCAGCCGATAAAATTACCGATGTAGAGCGTCCGAAAGTAGGCGAATCCTGGCGAATATCCACGGCAACATCGTAAACCTCGCCCTCGAGCATATGGACCAGTTTGCCCTGTGGTTTCGGCCATTGATAATGCAGGCCACGCAATACTCCACGCGCAGACGAGGAAATATTCGCTTGCTTGAATTCCAGATTCAATCCCAAACCGGCGAATACATCCTTGTTCCAGGTTTCATAGAAATAGCCGCGTTCGTCGGCAAGTATTTTGGGCTCGAGCACCCAGCAACCCGGCAATTCCGTTTCTACAACTCTCATTCTGCCGCACCATATTCGAGCAGGGCCAAGAGGTATTGTCCATAACCGTTTTTGGATAAGGCTGCTGCCAGTTTTTTCAGTTGGTCAGCATCAATCCAGTGATTGAAATAGGCAATTTCCTCGGGACAGCAAACGCGCAGGCCTTGGCGCTGTTCAATGGTTTCAATAAAGTTGGATGCCTGCAGCAATGATTCATGCGTGCCCGTGTCCAGCCACGCATAGCCACGTCCCATCTTCTCGAGACGCAAGCTGTCATCGTCGAGATAGAGGCGGTTCAGGTCAGTAATTTCGAGCTCGCCGCGTGCTGATGGTTTTAATTGAGCGGCCAGCTCGGGAGCACGGCCGTCATAAAAATACAAACCCGTTACCGCATAATGTGATCGCGGCTTCTCTGGTTTCTCTTCAAGGCCAATGACATGCCCGGAATCATTGAATTCGGCCACGCCGTAACGTTCCGGATCACGAACCCAATATCCGAATACCGTTGCACCATCGATTTGCGCATCGGCCTTGCTAAGCAATAAGTTCAGGCCCTGTCCATGAAAAATATTATCGCCAAGCACCAGGCAACTTGGCGCACCTGCTAGAAAATCCTTTGCAATCAACAGCGCTTGCGCCAGACCATCCGGAGATGCCTGCACCGCATATTGAATCGTCATACCCCATTGCGAACCATCGCCAAGCAGTCGTTTGAATTGTTCCTGTTCATGCGGCGTATTGATTACCAATACTTCGCGGATACCTGCCTGCATGAGGACCGCAAGCGGATAATAAATCATCGGTTTATCATAGACGGGCAATAGTTGTTTGCTGATAGCTTGCGTGATCGGATACAAACGCGTGCCGGAACCGCCGGCAAGAATAATACCCTTACGTTTCATGCCAAGACTCCTTGTCCGATTCGTTCCAAACGATAGCTACCATCCAGCACATGCTGCACCCAATCTTGGTGATCGAGGTACCATTGAATGGTTCGTTCGATACCTTGCTCAAAATCTACCGTTGGACGCCAGCCTAATTCACTTTTTATCTTGCTTGCATCAATGGCGTATCGGCGATCGTGGCCCGGACGATCTTTCACAAAGACTATTTGCTCCGCATACGATTTACCGTCATTGCGTGGCAGTTTCGAATCGAGCACCGAGCAAATCACTTTCACGACTTCTATATTTTCCCGCTCGGCATCGCCGCCGACATTGTAGGTTTCACCTACCCGACCGGCCTCGAGAACTTTTGCGATTGCAGTGCAATGATCGCCTACATAAAGCCAGTCGCGAATATTCCTGCCATCGCCGTAAATAGGCAACGAATCACCAGACAGCGCTTTCTGGATCACCAATGGAATCAGTTTTTCGGGGAATTGATAAGGTCCGTAATTATTGGAACAATTCGTGGTTAATGTTGGTAGCCCATAGGTGTGGTGAAACGCACGAACCAGATGATCCGATGCCGCTTTACTGGCGGCATAAGGTGAATTTGGAGCGAACGAAGTTTGCTCGGTGAAAGCACCGGTTTCACCCAGCGACCCATAGACTTCATCAGTGGAAACATGCAGGAAACGGAAATTCTCCCGCTTTTCATATTCGAGCGTCCGCCAATAATCTCGCACGCACTCCAGCAAGTTGAGGGTGCCGACCACATTGGTTTGAATGAAGGCGGCTGGGCCATCGATTGATCGGTCGACATGGCTTTCCGCCGCAAAATTAATGACAGCATCGGGACCGTAACAATTCAGCAGCTCCGCGACTTTACCTTTATCGGCAATGTCGGCATGGGTGAAATGATGAAGTGGATTGTCCTCGATGTTTTTTAATGAATGGATATTGCCAGCGTAAGTTAGCGCATCCAGATTGATCACCGTGTGACCATCGGCAACTGCCATATGGACAAAGTTACTACCAATAAAACCTGCACCGCCGGTTAC
Source organism: Arenimonas sp. (assembly GCA_039930825.1). Classification (GTDB taxonomy): domain Bacteria; phylum Pseudomonadota; class Gammaproteobacteria; order Xanthomonadales; family Xanthomonadaceae; genus Arenimonas. The sequence goes on along the minus strand of JBDTTC010000329.1, from coordinate 17,746 downwards.
CAAAATATTCATTTTTCGTTTGCTATATTGCATGTGGTTTTGAAGCTATCTGGATTGATGTGTGTCACTGGTCGCCAGACCACAACGCGCATGGTATTTACGCAACGTTTCCAGCGCCCATTCATGCTCATATAATAGGGCATCGAGTTGTTGCGGGATATCGTCCACTCTTCTGGTATGCGCACTTTCTTCGACTCTGGCAGCCAGTCTGGACAAATGATCCAGGCCCATGTTCGCACTTGTGGACTTGAGGCTATGACTGGAACGATGTAAAGTTTCCAAATCCTTTTGCAACCAGGCTGTCTTCATTTGATTGGCCAGGTCGGGGGCATTTTCAAAATAGAGTTTCAGCAGACCTTCTCGTAAATCAGGTTTACCGGGTAATTTTATCAATGCCATCTGCTCAAGGCGGCTTTCGTTGAAGCGCTCCGATTCTGCCACCCTCGTGTCACGCGCCGGTGTTTCAAGCAATCGGTCCAGCGGCCCGGGCAAGATGTGCTCGGGCTGATCAACCAGGATTTGATCCGACTGGTTTTTTACCCAACGATCTAGTTTTTCCAGGATTTGCTGGCTGTTGAAAGGCTTACTTAGATAATCATCCATGCCTTTGGCAATACAAAGATCGCGATAGCCCGAAGTTGCATGTGCTGTCAGTGCAATGATGGGCTTACGCTTCATTTTCAAAGCTGGATTAGCCTCCATTTTCCGTATTTTTTCGGTAGCTTCAAATCCGTCCATACCCGGCATTTGGCAGTCCATGAAAATTATGTCGAAAAATGTTTTTTGTGCTTCCTCGATCGCGGAAAACCCATCGGAAGCAAGCGATACCTCGCAACCCATATTCTGCAGAAGCAGGGAAGCAAACTCCTGATTCACTGGGTTGTCTTCGACCAAAAGTACTTTGGTGCCTGCGAATGAACTCAATACATTATCGCCGTCCGTTTCAGTTAACGGTCTGTTGGAATGAATTCGAACAAATTCCTGCAATGTATTTCGCAATGACGACCTATCGATCGGCTTTAAAATCCTGGCCAGTACATCAAGCTTCGATATCTCCATGGTTGCGTAGATGCTTGAAGCCGGTGTCATTGCAATCACCTTGGGATGAACAGGAAAAACCCCTTGCTGGATTTCGTTGGCAAGCAGGGCCGCATCGTTATTTTGTAAACTCCAATCGAGTAATACCAAATTGATTGGCGCTGGATATTTTTCCGCTGTTGCCAAAGCCAGCGTGGCTTCGGATGCCGTTTGTACTAACAAACAAGACACGCGCCATTTCTGGAGAATACGCCGCAACATGCCACCAACGCGCGGATTGGATTCGACGATCAACACCCTCATCGTAATGTCAAACACCGGTTCGACGACATTCTCTTCATCTTGCGTATTTGGAGCTTGCAGTTGCACCGTTATGTAAAAACGGGAGCCGCTGCCGATTTGCCCGACCATGCCGATATCACCACCCATCAATTCGGCCAGCTGTTTTGAAATGGCCAAACCAAGGCCGGTTCCGCCAAAACGTCTTGCTGTTGAACTATCAGCCTGCGCAAACGCATCGAAAATTCTTGACTGCGCATCGTCGCTAATGCCGATTCCGGTATCCATCACGTCGATTCGCAGCGCGTATTGGTTATCACGATCCTGATTTTGGGAAACGATCACGCTGACACAACCATGCTCAGTAAATTTGATGGCATTGCTGACAAGATTATTGAGAATCTGTCTTAAACGCACCGAATCACCGCGCACCCGCAACGGAACTTCCTCGTCGATTTCAAGCGATAAATCGAGTCCTTTTCTGCCGGCACGTTCGGCAAACAAGCCGATGGTATCTTCCGCCAATTCCCAAAGATCGTAATCAGCTTCTTCAAGTGTCAATTTGCCGGCTTCAATACGCGACAAATCGAGAATGTCGTTCAACACCTCCAACAATGCATGTCCCGAACGCCACACAGTATCTGCCAACCTTCTCTGATCAGGCTGCAACTTTGAGGCGAGCAGCAATTCGGTCATGCCGAGCACGCCATTCATCGGCGTGCGGATTTCGTGGCTCATGTTTGCCAGAAACTGTGACTTCGCTCTGCTTGCCGCTTCTGCTGTATCACGTGCAACTTCTAATTCGTAAACGGTTTTTTGTAGACTTTCGTTTGCCACTTCCACTTCACGCGCCCGACGATTTACCAAGGCTTCTAATTGGTCCTGATAACCATAGGAACTCATTTCTCTTTCCTGCAAATGGGCAAGCAAATGATTGAAGGCAATCGCTATGTCGCCAATTTCGTCTTTGCTGTACACATTCACCCGTTCACTGAAGTCTGTGGACTGTGTTACGTGCTTGATTTTCTCGAGTACATTCTGCAAGGGGGTGTAGATTAATTTCCGCGTACGCCACGCGGTGTAAACGCCGAACCAGACTGCAATCAGGAAACCCGCCAACATCAGCCAGTAGAACCAAAATGGTCGGTCCTGCAATTGGATGTAATTTGCAGAAACTTCCAGGCGTCCGATAACGTCGTTTTTTATTTTTATGCCCTGCGTAACCAGCAGTATATCCGCCGCTTGATATGACTTGCCGCGAACCATACTTGGATCCGAACTGACGGATTTGTCCATTTTCCTGGAGACTTCGGACAGCACACTGCCGTCATTCCGGTAAATTTTGGCATTCAGGACACTGGGGTAAGCCAATACATTCAATAAAGATTGATTTGCCATTTTTTCATCATCGAAAAAAGTAGCTGGTGCAACATTCAGGGCAATAATCTTGGCAATATCCTGAATGTGCTTTTCTTCCTTGCTACGGTCCGTGACGACTTCAGCGCTAAGCAGGGCCAGGCAAAACAGGGAAACAGCAATAATGCTGGCAGCAAATACGCTCAGGCTTAATCTGCGGGCGACACTGCCTTTATCTCCAAAGATGGAACTCAGCCGCATATATATTTATCCAAGAGCCGCAGTTTTACTCAAACCAGCCAAAATTCTTCACAAAGCCCGATCACTCAGCTACCGTTGGCAGCCCAATATGAGCCATTCGTTCAGTCAATAACCCGCTTACGCTATCGCAACATGCTACAAATTGTTACATTAATCACTATTCTGACATCGCGAGTTGAAAAATAGTGGAAAACAGGCTATCCCCTCGCCCTCAAGTGGCTCATGTTGAAGATGATCCCAGCCATCGCTTATTGGTGGCTACTTTACTCGAAAGCGCCGGTTTTGAAGTTCATAGCTTTGCCGATACGGACAGTTTCCGCCGCCATGTGCGTGGCAGTTCGGTTGATCTGGTGCTATTGGATTGGATGTTGCCCGATGGCTGCGGTCTGGAATTGCTGGAATGGATTCGCGCATCAAACCAATCGAAGCTCCCGGTCATTTTGATTACTGGCCGTGAAACCGATGAAGACGTCGTTACCGGACTTACAGCTGGCGCGGATGATTACATAGTGAAGCCACCCCATCCTGCCCAACTGCTGGCACGAATCAATGCGGTGATGCGTCGCTCGGGCTTTGCTGCGCAGACTTCCACCAACAACGAGTTCGCCCCTTACTTCCTGAGGGAAGATTTACGTGAAATTCACTTGAACAACGAGCGCATCGCTACGACCGATCGCGAGTTTGATCTGATGCAATACTTGTTCAGGCGCCGTGGCAACATCGTCAGCCGTGAAACTCTGCTCAAACAGGTTTGGAATATGCAGGGCCTTGTTAGCTCGCGCACGGTAGATACCCATATCAGCCGCTTGCGCAAGAAACTGGAATTGGAAGGCCAGCATGGCTGGACGCTTTCAGGCGTGTTCCAGCATGGCTACCGACTCGAGCAGAATGCGGAAGCGATCAAGACGGCCTGATAAATTCGTTATTTAAAAGCGGCGCTTAGTGCGCCGTTTTTTATGGGCTAGAACAACTCGAATTGTGGCGACGGTTTGCGTGGCGGTATGAACTTGGCGCAATCCAATGGAGCCAAGCGACTAAATCCGAGTCGTCTATATGCCTTGGCAAACCTTTGCCCGATCAAGTCTGCAAACGGACCTTGTCCGCGCATGCGATTCCCGAAAGTGCTGTCGTAGTCTTTTCCGCCATGAATCTGCTGCATCAGGCTCATCACATGGGTGGCACGTTCGGGAAAATGCAGCTCCAACCATTCGCGCCATATCTGTTTCAACTCATGCGGCAAACGCAGTAAGACATATCCAGCAGAACCGGCCCCCGCCTCGCGAGCAGCTTCCAGAATATGTTCCAGATCGCGATCGGTAATCATCGGGATCACCGGTGCGACCAGCACGCCAACCGGCACACCAGCATCGTGCAAGGCGCGCAAGGTCTTTAAGCGGGTATGCGGGGCAGATGCTCGCGGTTCCAGTTTTGCCGATAATTTGTTATCGAGTGTGGTCACCGACAAATAAACACTGACCAGGTTTTGTCTTGCCATCGACGCCAGTAAATCCAGATCCCGGGTAATCAGCGAGCCCTTGGTAACGAAGCTCACCGGATGCCGGCATTCGGCCAATACCTCAAGTATTTCGCGGGTAATTTTGTATTCCCGCTCGATGGGTTGATAACTATCGGTGTTAATACCTAACGCGATGGGAGACGGACGATAACCGGGCTTTGCAAGCTCGATTCTAAGCACTTCGGCAGCATTGGTCTTGGCGAACAACTTCGTTTCGAAATCGAGCCCGGGCGACAACTCAAGATAGGCATGGCTAGGCCGGGCAAAACAGTAAACACAGCCGTGTTCGCAGCCCCGGTAAGGATTTATGGATTGGCTAAAGCCAATGTCGGGAGAGTTATTACGGCTGATGACGCTTCGCGCACGTTCTTCACTGACTGTGGTCTGGATACGTTCGGGATCACCTTCCTTGTCGTAGGCCGAACCCCATCCGTCATCTTCGCCAAGAGTCTGTGTTTTCTCGTAACGGCCAGCTACCCATGAGGCAGATCCGCGTCCCTTGATAGGAGCTTGAGGTTTGCGAGTGTCATCCATTTGCAGAGGCTAATTCTTTCTTGTCGCAAAGGCTGCGACATGAGTACATCGGTTGCAAATAAAAAAGCCGCATCACATTCACATGCGATACGGCCTCGATTTAAAACAAATACAAAATAAACTACGGTAAAAACTAGAACGGAATATCGTCTTCCGGGAACGGATCGTCATTGCGCGACGGAGGCATTTGATTACTACCACCACCGCCACGTGATTCATTCGAACCACCGCCGCCGTATCCGCCACCACCGCCACTACTACGAGGAGCACCGCCGCCCATTGGACGCGAGCTGCCACCACCGCCGCCACCTTCTCCACCAGCCATTTTGCCACCGAGCATTTGCATTTCATCGGCAATGATATCGGTGCTGTATTTTTCGACGCCGGCTTTATCGGTGTACTTGTCGGTACGCAATTTGCCTTCGATATAAACCTGGCTACCTTTTTTCAGATATTCACCGGCAATTTCCGCCAGACGACCAAAAAATTTGACGCGATGCCATTCGGTACGTTCCTGCTGTTCACCCGAGGTCTTGTCTTTCCATGATTCGGAAGTCGCGACACTTATACTGGTCATGGCAGTGCCCGACTGTGAATAGCGCACTTCCGGATCATTACCTAAGTTACCGACCAAAATTACTTTGTTAATACCGCGAGCCATGGGTTAGTCCTTATCTGGGAATTCAAATACAGCTTAATTATAAGCCGAAGTGGTGTCTGTCGGGATTTACCTTCATTTTGAGTAAGAATCCCCCTAAAGCCTTTATAATTGCGCTATGTCTGCTCAAATACTGAATCCGGCTCTGCCCGGCATCCAAGAAATACAAGCCCTGACGGCCAGTGAAATGGCCGCCGTGAACGATTTAATTCGTGAACGACTGAGTTCCGAAGTTGCGCTGATCAATCAGATTTCCGAGCATATTATTGCCGCTGGCGGCAAACGCCTACGACCGATGCTGGCAACCATTGCCGCACGCGCCCTTGGACATACCGGCAACGAGCCGACCCAATTGGCCGCCATTATTGAATTTATTCATACCGCCACCTTGTTACATGACGACGTGGTGGATGAATCCAATCTGCGCCGTGGTCGTAAAACCGCCAATGCGCTCTGGGGCAATGCGCCCAGCGTACTGGTTGGCGATTTCCTCTATTCACGTGCATTTCAATTGATGGTCGAGCTGGACGACATGACCATCCAGCGTGTGCTGGCCGACGCCACCAATGCAATTGCAGAGGGTGAAGTGCTGCAACTTTTACATGTGCACAACCCGGATACTGACGAGCCAACCTATCTGCGAGTCATCGAACGTAAGACCGCGATTCTGTTTGCGGCTGCGACTCGTCTGGGTGCTCTGGTTGCCGGTGCGGATGCCGAGACGCAGCAACGCTTTTCTGATTACGGCTTGAACTTGGGCATGGCGTTTCAAATCGCCGATGATGTGTTGGACTACACCTCGGATGCCGAAACTCTCGGCAAAAATCTTGGTGATGACCTTGCCGAAGGCAAAGCCACCCTGCCCCTGATTCATGCATTGTCGTTAGCGAATTCCGAGCAAGCGGCTCAGCTCCGGCTTATCATCGAAACCGGCGATGCATCAGCGTTACCTTTCGTGATGAAAGCCATCGACGAACATCAGAGCGTTGCCTACAGCCATGCTCGCGCGGTGGAGTTCGCAAAACGCGCAGTGCAGGCAATCAACCGAGTGCCTGACAGCGAGTGGAAAGAAGCGATGCTCGGGCTCGCCCGCTACGCCATCGAACGCAAGCATTGAAACGTAGGGGCGATTCATGAATCGCCCCTACGTTTATTTCACGACGTTAAAACGCTCGGTAAAGAAATTGCGCATCATCTTCATGCTGCGCCTGTAGCTGGGCTCGTGATACTGGCAACCAGGCACCGAGTTGTGTTCGTCAGGCTCTGCAAAACAATGTACTGCACCACCAAAATTCACGAATTGCCAGTCGGCTTTGGCATCCTGCATTTCCTTCTGGAAATCGGTGATCGATTCCGGTGACACGAATTTGTCATCACCGCCATTCATCACCAGTACCGGTGTTTTTATTTGCCCGGCCTTGGTAGGCATCTTGGTACTCAGGTTGCCATGGAATGTAGCAACGCCATCAATATCGGCACCACTGCGCGCAAGATCCAATGCAACCGCACCGCCAAAACAAAAACCAATCGCCCCGATATGTTTGACATCAACCGGCGCTTTTTTAGCTGCAGCCTTCAATTGTGCCAATGCAGCCGTAATGCGATCGCGCAATTCCTGGGGTGCGGCATAAACGGCAGTGGCAGCCTTGCCAGCTTCTTCGGGATTTTTGGGGCGAATATCTCGGCCGTACATATCAACGAGCAGCACGACATAGTCTTTGCCGGCGATTGTTTTCGCCTTGCTGATGGCGGCATCGTTCACGCCGTACCAGTTCGGCACCATCAACAAGCCTGGCCGAGGTTTCTTGCTGCTGTCATCCCAGACCAGATAAGCATCGAAATTCCTGCTGCCTTGGGCCCAGGATATTTTGTCGGCACGTTGCGCAGCGACGGAAATACTACTAATCAACAAAAGCGATAAAGCCAATAAAATTCTCATCACAAACTCCCTGATTTAATTTTCAGCCGGTATTTATAAAAGACGCGGTGTCACGGCCATGTGTAAACCTAACTGACACCCATGCCAGGAATAGCGCTGATCATGTCCGGATCGAATCCGGCGGCCTTCGCAAAATGCTTGCCGCGTTCGACATAATCCTTATAGCGCGGGAAGCTTGGCGCACCCGGTGACAACAAAATGGCACCCTCGTTTTCCAGCACTTCACGACCGATGCGGATTGCATCTTCGATTTCTTTTGCCTCCACCAGCACAAAATGCGATTTAAGCACAATCGGTTTCAAACGTTCGAAAATGCGCGGGCCATTTTGCCCCATCGTGATTATCAGCTTAGGTGGATCCACCGCCATGCGGTCTGCGAAAGCTCCCCAATCCACGCCACGGTCATAACCGCCGACGATGATTGCCAGCTTCATACCTTTCAGTGAGTCCAGCGCGGCCATGCTGGCATGTGGCGTAGTGCTAATTGAATCATTGATGAATTGCACGCCTTCTCGCGCACCGAGATTCTGCAATCGATGCGGCAATATTTTGAATAGATTGACGTTCGCAGCCAATGGGATTGCATCAATGCCTAAGGCTTCAACGGCAGTCAATGCAGCGCAAAGATTGATCCGGTTATGCAAACCGGGCAATGCAATCATGCGCAGGTCCATCACGAATTGTTCGCCGCGATAAAGTGAATTTTCCTCGATATGCCAACCATCGGGATGATTAAAGTAACGCACGCACATTGGATCGATCGCTAAACTTGCGAGGCGTTGATCGGCGGCATTTAACACGACCGTACGGGCACCTGAGCTCAGCGCCAGGGACATTTTATCGTCGAAATAACGTTGCTCGCTCCCATGCCAGTCTAGATGTTCGGGAAAGAAATTCAGGATCACGGCAACTTCGGGGTCGAGCACTTCGCGTGTTTGGTAGCTTGATAATTCAATCGCCCAGAACTGCGGTGGCGGCTCGACATCCAGTAATTCCAGAAGCGGTAGGCCGATATTGCCAGCCAATGCAGTACGTCGCCCGGCACTACGAAGCAAGTGCGCAATCAATGCCGTAACGGTACTTTTGCCTTTGGTGCCAGTAACACAAATGGTGCGCTCATGTGGATGCTCGGCAAACCACAATGCCGTGCCGCCAATAAATTTTGTTCCGTGCAAGGCAGCATCGACGGCAGGAGAGGAATAAGGGCTGATACCGGGTGATTTAATGACATACTCGAACGCTGCCAATTTGTCGCCGTTGACTTCGGTTTCAATCTGGCAATTTGGATCTTCCATTGCCAACAAAGTTGGCGCTTCGTGTTCGTTACAGAAAACCGTAATCGGCTGACGGGGCAAGCGCCAACGCAAGGCGGCCAAGGCGGCGCGACCTTCACGGCCGTAACCCCAAATGGCAACCCGCTTGTTTTCCAGATCAGAAATGTTCACGCAACACGCTCCAGACAGCCGGTGGAATGCCATGTTCCTCGTCGGCCTGCATCAAAGGTGCGATGGCAAGTTCATCGGCATTCAACATTGGTTTTATTTCACGAACGAACCGGGCAACGATAGCATCTTCGCGCCAGCTGGCGCTCGCGGCCAACAAATTCATGGCAGCACGCGATTCTTTGCCCTCACCCACGCATTCAAAGGGCTTGTGATCCTGATATTCCATCAAGGCATCGAAGCCTGCCGTCTGCTCGGTTTCGTCCAGCAAATTGCGACCAAAAATATTCAATAAGCGCGGCTTCGGCATGAAGGGCGCCAGCGCCAAAAACACGAAATGGCATTTCGGACAAATGCCGCACCAACGCTGCGCCGGTTTGTCGCCAAGAATATGAAAATTGCGATTGCAGGACGAAAAATGGGCGTCGTAGCGATCAATATTCGCGAACGCACGCGCCACGGCCAACTCCGAAAACGGACGCAGCAGTGAGTAGTAACTTAAATCAGAGGCAATGGTTTTTTTCACCTGAGCCGCGAATGCCTGTTCGAAGGCCCAGCCTTTCGACCATTGATGATTTACCTCGCCTGTGCCCGGAATGATGCTGCCGTAACTGGCCGAGCGTTCGTTCGAGAAAACTACCTGATTCGATTGATTCAAGATAGCAGCCATCACCAAGATTGCCGAGTTCACGGCAGTCACGGGAATATGACCATTCAATGCGCCCTGCTTGTTGATTTCAAACAAAGCCGGCGGCAGTTTTCTTTCAATATTCGATAAAGGCAAGCCTGTACGTTCAGCGCAGGCTTTAATCAAGGGGGAGCTACCAATCCAGGTAACGGTTTGATTGATTCCGGCAGCACGCAAGGCTTCGATGCTAACTAGTGAATCTTTACCGCCACCGATGGCGACCAGGGCATGCTGTTTCAAATTCGCACTGACGGCATTGGTTTGCATTTTTTCAACGAAAGGAAATTTTATTTTCCCGCGCAGATTCAAACCATTCCGATAGGCAAACTCACCAAGTCCGTTTTCGTAAACCATTTGCAGAAATTGTGCAGTACCTGCATCAATATCGCCGGATTCGATTTTTATTTCCGGCGGTACGGCAGCTTTGTAGTAACTGACGCCTGCGATCAGGTGCAACAACTTCAAGGCTTGCTGGGTGGCAACTTGTTGCTGCGCATTCAAGGTAAAGGGTGCGCCCGGAAACTGCACAGTTTCGATCAACTCGTCGCCATCATCAAAAGCATAAGCTAGCGAGGCCAAGCCACTTTGTGCGTCGAAATCGCAGCGGACGAAGCGGAAACTTTTTATCGTTTCGCGATTGAAGGTCTTCTCAGTCATTGATTATTTCCTCCTGCGGTAATTCCCGCAGGTTATAGCGATTCGCCATCGCAAAGCCGTAAGCACCGGCATTGGCAATCAGGACGACATCGTTTTCAGAAGTAGTATCGGGAAGGCAACGGCGGTGTCCGAAAACATCGCTGCTTTCGCAAATCGGGCCAACGATTTCAGCCGCCTTGCCATCGGGTTCATTCAATCGCGAAAGATTCACGATTTCGTGCCAGGCATCGTAAAGTGCCGGACGCATCAGGGCATTCATGCCGGCATCAAGCCCGATGCGACGAACACCCAGTTTGGAATTGGTTTGCGTTACTTTCGTCAAAAGCACGCCGGCTTGAGCGACCATGAAACGGCCCGGCTCGACCCAGCATTGATATTGCGGATAGGCCGCTTTCAATTCCGACAAGACATTGCTGTAAGCCTGCAAATCGAATTCGGCATCATCGTGTTTATAGGGAATGGCAATGCCGCCACCAACATCAATACTCGACACCGTACCTAGACGGTCGGCGATAACCGCGAGCTGTGCGTAAACAGTTGCCCAATGCTGTGCATCGACAATGCCGCTACCGATATGCGAGTGCAAACCAACGATGCGCGTATTCAATTTTTTCGCTTCGGCTTCGAATACCGGCACATCACTGACCGCCAAACCGAATTTCGCTTCCTTGCCACCGGTACGTACTTTTGCGTGATGGCCTTGGCCGAAGCCGGGATCTACTCGCAAAATAATATTTTTACCAGCGAATACCTCAGGCCATTGCTGCAGGCAGCTCACGCTATCGATGGTGACATTCACGCCCTTATCGAACGCAAAGGCATATTCGTTTCGCGGCGCAAAACTCGGCGTAAACAAAATTTCGGTCGGCTTGATATTCGGAACATTCGCAAAAACATGTTCAAGCTCGGCTTGCGATACGCATTCCAGACCGAAGCCTTCGGCAACAATCGTTCGTAGAATTTCCGGGTGTGAATTGGCCTTGATGGCGTAGAAATGCCGATCAATTGCCGGAACCGATTTCAGAGCCTTGGCTTGAGCGCGCACGGTCGCCAAGTCATAAACATAGAGCGGCGTGTTCTTCGCAGCTTTCGCAATCAATACATCGAGCTTGGTTTGCCACCACGTTACCGTGCGTTCTTTATGTGCCGATTCGATCTGGTTCCAGCTAGGGCCAAATACTTGTGCTTCATCTACCGGCATCGCACCCGATGCAATCAATAACGCATGCAAGGTAGGCATTAAGTCTTCGGCGAAGCCTTCATCGACGACAAAGGTAAGATTCAAATCATTTGAGCTTTGCGATAAAAGATGCACACGCTCACGTCCAAACTCGCTCCAGACATCCGTCAGTTTATACAGCAGCGAACGCATACCGCGACCAACCAAGGTAATCGCACTACAAGGCGCGATGACTTTTACCCGGCACACTTCCGACAAATCGGCGCAAAGTGCATCAAGCACATTCGAATTGACCAAATTATCGGAAGGATCTAAAGACACGGTAACGTTGGCCTCCGATGAACCAATCAAATCCACCGACAAACCATGTTTCTTAAAGCGCTCGAATACTTCTGCAAGAAACCCGACTTGTTGCCACATGCCGATGGTTTCCATTGAAACCAACACAATGCCGCGTCGCGAACTGATGGCCTTTACACCGGCAACCGAGGCACTCCGGTCATCAATCACGGTACCGAGCATATCGGGACGCTCGGTATCGCGAATCCAAATCGGTACCCGTAAATCACGACAAGGATGAATACAACGCGGATGCAAAACCTTCGCGCCGGTCGAGGCAATTTCCTGTGCCTCCTCGTAGTCGAGCTTCGACAGCAATCTCGCTTGAGGAACAATACGCGGATTTGCACTGAACATGCCCGGCACATCGGTCCAGATTTCGACGCGCCTTGCTTTTAACAATGCTCCGAAATAGGCAGCGGAAGTATCGGAACCACCACGACCCAAAATCGCCGTATCGCCGTCGGGATGCCGCGCGATAAAACCTTGTGTGATGAATAATTTCGCATCGCCAGCAAACATGGTTTCGACATTGCTATTGGTTTGATAATCACAGGAAACCGACAGTCTTTGCGCCCAAGGCGTTTGATGCGGCATCAACACGGCTTTCAAACCATCGCGGGCATCGCACCAGTGCACATCCATGTTTTGTGTACACAGATAAGCAACACCCAGTGTTGATGAAAGCAATTCGCCTTGCGCCAGAACTTCGGCCTGCCAGGAAAGTTCACAGGCACCGCGGCGGGCATCGCTTACCAAAGCCTGTAATATTTCGAGACGTTTTGACAGGACTTTATCGGCATCGATTTCGAGTTCGAGACAAAAAGCACGATGCTTTTCGATCAAACCATCGACTAGACTTTGAACAGTTGCACGATCGGCAGACTGATCGATAATCGATTGCAAAGTATTGGTCACACCCGACAATGCCGACACCACGACCAGCACCCGTACTTTTTCGTCTTCCATGCGTTTTCGCATCAGCTGGCCGATGATGTTCCAGCGATTGCGGCGCGACACACTGGTGCCGCCGAATTTCAATACAATCCAGTCCGTGGGGTTCATTGCGGCAAGAGGCCTGCTTAAAGACAAATCAAAGGCCAAATAATAAACTATGAAGCCCCCCGCCGCTTATAATTTTTGGACACGTGATGCCGCCAAAACGTTTCTTGCAAGTCGATGTATTTTCCAAACGCCCCGGTTGTGGCAATCCTCTTGCCGTGGTACTCGACGCCGATGGCCTGAGCAGCCAGCAAATGCAGACCATTGCCGCCTGGACGAATCTGGTCGAAACCACTTTCGTACTGCCACCGACACAGGCAACGGCTGACTATCACGTTCGTATTTTCACCCCTCAGCGCGAAATTCCGTTTGCTGGCCATCCTAGCCTGGGAACGGCTCATGCCTTGCTGGTCTCGAAACAAATCAATACGAAAAATGGCGAGATTGTGCAGGAATGTGGTGCCGGGCTTATACCTATCCGAATTGAAACCTCGAAAAAATTTCGCCAGCGATTGTTTTTTCGCGCGCCACTTGTAAAAAACATTCAAGCATTTGACTCGAGCAATCCGGAAGCCGCTCGCTTATTTTCACAACTGAAACTTGGCGAGTTGCCGCCAAGCCTGGTCGAAGGCGGTCGCAAATGGTGGATTGCCGAAATGCAGGATGAAAATTCCTTGCGCAGCTTGCAGCCGGATCATGCTGCGATTACTGCAATGTCCAGAGCAAGCGACAGCATGGGACTTTGTGTTTTTTCGCGTTGCAAGAATCAGGATTACCAACTTGCCGTTCGCGCATTCGCACCTGCCTTCGGTATCAAGGAGGACCCGGCTTCCGGCGCTGCCAATGCCACCATCGCGGCCTATTTGCTCGATAGCGGCGCCTTGAAAGACATCGGCCACAATTATCGCGTCAGCCAGGGTCGCGAAATTGGCCACGATGCCACCATCGATTTGCGCGCGGCGCAACAAGACGATATATGGGTTGGCGGCGAATGCCAGACCGTCATCAACGGCACGATGGATTGGACATCATGAAAACGACAAGAAGATTCATGCAATGCGATGTATTCGCCGATGTTGCCGGCGCCGGTAATGGACTGGGTGTAGTGCTGGATGGCGAAAACTTGAGCACGGAACAAATGCAGGCCTTTGCCAAATTCACCAATCTTTCTGAAACCACTTTTGTATTACCCGTTACCCATACGCAAGCCAGTTATCGGGTAAGAATATTTACTCCCATTTCCGAATTGCCTTTTGCAGGGCACCCAAGCGTGGGCACAGCACACGCTGTCCTGCAAGCCGGCCTAGTGGAAAGCCAAGACGGAAAACTGATGCAGGAATGTGCAGCAGGCTTATTGCCAATCACCCTAGAAGGTGAAGGCAACAATCGCGCTATTTCCGTGCGCGCTCCACGTGGAAAAATTATCCCGCACGAATCGAGCCTTGGGCCCTTATTGAAAGCCGCCATAGCAAACATGTCACTCGGAGAATTGAAGCCTGCACTGATGAACAACGGGCCCAGCTGGTGGTGTATCGAACTTGCCGATGAAGCTGCGGTTCGAGAATTGAAACCTTTATTACCCGAAATAGCTGCACTTACATTGGCAAGTAACTCGGTCGGACTATCGGTCTTTGCCCGATCAGAATCACCGGAGTATCAGCTTGTTGTTCGTGCCTTCTGCCCTGCAGACAGCATCCCGGAAGATCCCGTTACCGGAAGCGCCAATGCCTGCATCGCGGCATTCATGCATGAGAAAAAAGCATTGGGCAATTCGGGCAAGTCCTACATCGCCAGCCAAGGCCGGGAAGTTGGCCGCAATGGTTTCGTACAAGTTCGCATTGATGATGAAGGCGAAGTCTGGATTGGTGGTAAAACGCAGACGGTGATTATTGGCAACCTAAGCTGGAATTAACTTGCTGTTGTGGGAGCGTCCTTTAGGCGCGATAGGCCGGATGACGAATACTCAGCAATTCCTGATTATGGTCGTTGCAACGTAGTAGTGAATCGAGTGTCCACTCATAGAGTATCGTAGATCTATCGCGCCTAAAGGACGCTCCTACGATGCTAAGCAATGTCCATCTTGCATAAAACAAAGGAGCCATTCGGCTCCCTTGTTTTTACACGGCATTGAAAAATCAATAACGCGAATAACGGTCGTCACGATCATTGTAACCAACTTGATTGCTGCCATCTGCAGTTACGTTGATGCGAACCCGGATATTGCTGCCAGGGTGGTAATCGGTTTGCGTGGTGTAGGTTTGGCCTTGATATTCAAACGTCACGCGATAACCGGTGACGCGAGCTTCATCGTAACGATTGTCATAGCGGTCATGGTCGTAACGATCCTGGTAGCGATCATTGATATAACGTTCGCGGCCGTTTCGGTAATCGCTGTTGTTTGAATAGCGATTATCCTGATAGCCGTAACCGTATTGGTCATCGTTCACCATGCGGCAACGCAACTGGCCATTCGGCTCGGTGTAGTAGCCGTTGCTATAGCGGTCACTGCGGGAGTTGTAGCGATTATTCGAATAACGATTGTCATTCTGTGCATCACGTGCAATCGCATAGCCGAGCACGGCACCAACGGCAGTAGCTGCACGACGGCCATCGCCGCTGCCAACATGGTTGCCGATCGCTGCGCCCAGCACGCCACCTAAAACGGCACTGGCGTTATTGCCGATGCCGTTGTTGCGGCGATTGTAGTTGTAGCGATTGCGATAACCGTTGTCGTAGCGATTATTGCGTGATGAAACCACCCAGCACTCTTGACGTGCTTGCGAAGAATATTGATCAATGATCGGATCAACGCTGATGACACGGGCTGTGTCGTATCGTGCAGCGTTATCGGCGTAATGATTGTTACCGACACTATTGTCGTTGTAATTATTATCTGCGCTGTAATTGCTATCGCTGTCATCGTAGCCTGAACTATAAGTGCTTTGGCTTTGATTAGAATAATCATCAGCCAAGACAAGGCCGGAAAGCGCGGTTGATGCCAGTGCCAGAGCAGTCAGTGCAAGACGTTTCATAATGTACTCCACGCGCCGGATTGGCGTGAGGCGAACATTACGGTGACAGGAATTAAACATTCCTGAACTAAACGCTAGCGGAAAATACCATTCAGGTACGCGACAGCCTGCAGTGCGAACTGTGCCGCACTTCTTCCCAATAAAGGCCCGACATGACTGGTTTTTGGCAGAAAACTAAACGAAGCATTCAGATAGCTCGCCAATTGCGTCGAGATATGAAAAGGCATATCCATATCCAGTTCAGAAGCCATAATCAGCATTGGTTGATCACGAAAATTAATATCGATACCTGCCATGGCAGCATTCATTACCCCGCCGGATTCATTGCGCCAATGGCGAAATGCAAACAGACAAGTCATTACATCACTATCGAATAATGCACGCCGTGTTCCCTGCAAACTTGCCTTGGCCTGCCAGGGAATAATTGCCGGATATTTTTCTTTTCCAGGCATTTGCAAATGCAACGGCGCTGGCGGCATAGGATTGATCAATATGATTGCATCGGCATGCTCTGCATTCATCAATGCCAGCAATCCACCCAGACTGGCACCGATGATGATCTTCGGCGAAGTCATAGGCAATAAATGTTCACTTACCTGCAATGAATAATCTTCGAGCCTGGTATTTTCCAAGCCGGAAATCGCAGGCAAAAAATCAGGCGCATGGGTTTCAAAGCCCTGCGCCTGAAAAACACGTTGCCAGATATTCCATTCCCATCCGCCGCCACCGGCGCCGTGTAGGAACAATACTTCCGGTTTAGACAAGCGTTGCATCCATCGTGACTGGCACGGCGAGCGCACGCGAAATCACGCAACCGGCTTTAGCCATATTGGCGATTTCGGTGAATTGCTCTGCGCTGATGCCGGGAATATCGCCCGACACAATCAAATGCACGCCGGAAACCGTCGGGCCCGGGTCATTGCCCATTTCCATATTCACTTCGGCGCGGGTTTCGATTTTGTTGGCGGTGAAACCGGCTTTGCCGAGCACCAGCGACAAGGCCATGCTGAAGCAACCGGCATGCGCTGCCGCCAGCAGTTCTTCGGGATTGGTTCCTTTTTCCTCACCGAAACGGGTTTTGAACGAATAATTCTGGTCGGCAAACAAGCCACTTTGCGGCGTGCTCATTGCACCTTTGCCGCTCATCAAATCACCTTCCCAGCGTGCAGCTGCAATACGTTTAAAGCCCATGGCGGTTCTCCAATAGAATGAAGGATTAGTGTAAACCCATTGACCTATGCTTGTGGGAAGAGAAAACTACAGCTCCGGCACTGCCGGAATCGCCATGACCGACGCGCGACTCGGGGCCTGTCTCAACCCCCTGCCCTCCACGCCAGCCATGACGCCCTTCTACCGAAAAGGAGAATTGGCATCATGTCTTATACGACTTCACAAATCCGAAACATGGCCTTGGCAGGCCACCCAGGCACCGGCAAAACCACCTTATTCGAAGCCCTGCTGCATGCCGGTGGCGCAATACAAACGGCAGGCACTATTGAACGCGGCACTACCGTGTCGGATTTTGATCCGATGGAAAAAGCCCGCGGACATTCGCTCAATACCGTGTTGGCTTCAACCGATCACGCCAGTGTTCATCTCAATATTTTCGACACGCCCGGCTACCCTGATTTCCGTGGCCCGACTTTCTCGGCATTTTCCGCTGTGGAAACCGTTTGCATCGTGGTCAATGCCAGCAATGGTATTGAATACGGTACACGCCGCATGATGGAAGTCGCCAAGACTCGCAATTTGTCGCGCGTATTGGTCATCAACAAGATTGATGCCGATCCCGGCAAGCTCAATAAACTAGTGGAACAAATTCGCG